>JAUWNT010000028.1 GCA_030612495.1 Candidatus Aminicenantota bacterium | reverse complement strand
TTTTTAGAGACATTTGAGGTTATACCCAAGCTTTCTATTCCATCCAAACTAAAATTAACCATTAATTTTTTATTTACCCTTTTTTCTTTCCTTTTTTCCATACTTCTCCCTAATTAAAGTAATATATATTTTTAAGCAATTTTTCAACTAATAATTATCTATTATTTAAATTTATTTAATGAAATTCTAGAACATAACACATGTATTTGTATTAAATAAAATTTTTGATTCTATTTTTTTCTTGAAATATAAATAATACCACCAATTATTCCTAAAATAAGGTTAAAAATCATATCCAAAAAGGAAAAACTTATTGCATATTCAGAAGAGAAAGAATAAAATATAAAAAATTTAATAAGAACAAGTTCTCTGATTCCAATTCCATTTATTGATATAGGTATAGACAAAGCAAGCAATAAGATGGGAATTGTAAAAAAGTAATCAAAAAAAGGTATATTAACACCAATTGATATTCCAATAAAATAGTAATGTATTATCACATTTAATTGAAGCAAAAAAGACAATAAAAAGACTCTTTTCATCAATCTTTTTTGTTTTAATGAATTCTTTATTACAAATAGAAATTCATCTAACTTTATAAAAAACTTGCTTAAAAAACTTCTCTTGAATTTAAACTTGCCGAAGAATCCTATAGGTAATACTTTCCATAAAACCACAAAAAGAATAATTCCAATAATTCCAATAAATAAGGCAATTAAAACTATTGGCGATTCTTTTACAAAATTTATCTTAACAACTGATGATATAACTGCAAAAATCAAAAGAACAATAATACCACTTATTCTTTCTATAACTATAATAGCTGTAGATGCAGAAATCCCCTTTTCAATCTTTTTTGTATCTGAAATCCTTACTATATCACCTCCAAATCTTGTTGGTAAAAAATGGTTAAAAAAGCATGAAACAAGATATGATTTTGATAGATCAAGAACAGAATACTTTGAAGAGTGGCTCTTGAGTAATAATTTCCACCTTACAGCTGAAATCAAAATCCCTATTGAATGAAGGCTAAAAGCAAAAATAATATAGGGAAAATAGGCCCTTTTTAATACTTCAACGATCTCTTTAGGATTTGCTTTAAAAAAAACCAGGTAGAACAGTAAAGAAAACCCAAAGATTAATTTTAAAGAAAATAATACTTTTTTTTTCATTAACCTGCTCTTGGGTGAAATTTTTTATAGACTTTTAAAAGATCAGAATAGTTCAATGTTGTATATTTTTCTGTAGTCGAAAGGTTTTCATGCCCTAAGAGCTCTTGAATGACTCGTAAATTTGCACCTCTTTGAAGTAAATGGGTTGCAAATGAGTGACGAAAAAGATGAGGATAAACTCTTTTATTTGATTTCATAACTTCTTTATAAGATTTTTGTACTATCCTTTCAACAGATCTTTCTGTTATTTTTCTTCCTCTTGAGTTTAAAAATATAAATTCATTTTTGACTTTAAATTTCATTTCAGCTTCATCTAAATATTTCAACAATATTTCCTTTGCTTTATCATTAAACGGCACAATTCTCTCTTTCTTCCCCTTACCCATTACTCTTAGTACACATTCTGTAAAATCAATATCCTGGATTTTAAGGTTAGTTAATTCAGATACTCTTAAGCCCGTTGCATATAGTAGCTCAAAACATGCTTTATTTCTTAATTCGAAAAAATTTTCTTGAGATAAACTATCCAGAAACATAATCATTTCCTTTTCAGTCAGAATCTGAGGGATTTTTTTATCAATTTTTGGAGTATTTATAAAATCAAATGGGTTCTCTTTTAGTTTTCCATTTTTCATAAGAAACGAAAAAAAGGATCTTATAGCATAAATTTTTCTTGAAACTGTTGCTTTATTTCTTGTTCTTAAAAAAATTATCGAAATAAAATCTTTAATAGCATCTCTTCCAATCTTTAATTTGTTTTCTTTTAAGTAATTATAAAATTGCTCAATATCCTGTCTGTAAGCCTTTATTGTATTAAGAGAAAATTTTTTTATATCTCTTAGATATTCAATATACTCTTTTAAATATCTGCTTTCTTTATCCATTTATCCAAACCCTCAATCGCAATTTTTGCCTTTAATTCTTTTTTTGTTCTTTTATTTATCTTTTTTACTTTTATATCAGGTAATAACCCAAAAGTAAATTTTGTTGGTTTAAAATCTTTCCAATTTGCTTGAGAAATATAGTTTATCAAAGCACCGCTTGCAGTTTGTTCAGGTAAATTATATAAAGGTTTATTCAATATTTTTTTTGAAGCAAAAATTCCAGCAAGCAAACCCGAATTTATTGACTCAACATAACCTTCCACACCACTGATTTGACCTGCGAAAAATATATTTTTACTCTTTTTTGATTGATAAAATCTATCTATTAGCAAAGGAGCATTTATATAAGTATTCCTGTGCATTCTCCCATATCTTTCGAATTTTGCATTTTCAAGGCCAGGAAATTTTCTGAATATACGTTTCTGCTCTCTCCATTTTAATCTTGTTTGAAATCCAATCAATTGATAAAAATTCTTCTTTGTATCATCCTGTCTTAATTGGATTACAGCATAAGGCATTTTATTGGTTTGAGGATCTATAAGCCCAACAGGTTTCATAGGTCCAAAAGCTAGAGCTTTTTCTCCCCTTTGTGCAATCTCCTCAACAGGCAGGCATGCTTCAAAAAAGATATTATTCTCAAAATCTTTTATTTCAACTTTCTCAGCATTGATCAAATCATACACAAAATCATTGTACTGATTTTCATTCAAAGGTATATTTATAAAATCAGCTTCTCCTTTATTATACCTTGACGCATAGAAAACCTTAGTATAATCAATTGATTCAGCAGATATTATTGGGCTTGTCGCATCAAAAAAAAACAAGTTTTTCCTCATAGTTGTTTTTGTTAAGCTTTTAGCAAACTCCCAACTTGTAAGAGGACCTGTTGCTATTATAACTGGTATATCTTTCTCGGGGAGTTCTTCTATCTCTTTATTTAGCAAATTCACATTGCGCATAGATTTAAGTTCATAAGTTATCTGCTCTGCCAATTTCATTCTATCAACAGCAAAACTGTTCCCTGCAGGCACCCTGTTTTTCTCAGCAATCTTTAAAAAAAACGAATCAAGCATTTCCAACTCTTTTTTTAATAGTCCTGAGCTTGAAGAAATTGAACAAGAACCAAGAGAATTTGAACAAACCATTTCCCCTAAAAATCCTGTTGTGTGAGCCTCAGTCATTATTTGAGGTCTCATTTCATATAAATCTACTTCAATTCCCCTTTTAGAGACTTGATATGCTGCCTCAACACCTGCAAGCCCCCCGCCAATAACAATAACTTTTTTTTCCACTATCTATTTTTTCTATATATGTATTTACATTCTGGATAACCAGAACATGCAATAAAATATCTTTTAGTTTTCCTGGAAAACCTTTTTATTAAAGGCTTTCCGCATTTTGGGCACTTTCCAAGATCTTCCTTTAAACTCCTTACATAATCACATTCAGGATAGCCCTTACACCCAATAAAGTAACTTCTCGTTTTCCTTGAGTATCTTTTAACAAGAAAATTCCCGCATTTTGGGCACTTCTCTTCTAATATTTGATCTACTACCTTACTATTGTTTGCATCTACTCTTTCAGTATACTTACACTCTGGGAAAGCGCTACATCCTATAAACCATGATTTTGTTTTATAGGAATATTTTCTTGCAAGTTCTTTATTACACTTAGGGCACTTTCTGCCTATTAGTAAATTTATTTTCCCGGACTTTTCTATTTTTTCTAAGTCATTTTTGAGTTTCTTATAAAAACTATCAATGCCCTTAGTCCACTCAAGCTTTCCTTCTGAAACGAGATCAAGTTGCATTTCAAGTTCTGAAGTAAAATTATAATTTATTATATCTTTAAAATTTTCTTCAAGATAACCATTTACATTCACACCTAAAAGAGTGGGAGTAAATCTATCATCTTCCTTATAAATATAATCACGCTTCCCAAGTGTATCCACAATCTTTGCATACGTTGAAGGTCTTCCTATCCCCTTTTCTTCAAGTATCTTGACAAGACCTGCCTCAGTATACCTTGCAGGCGGCTTTGTGAAATTCTGTTTATGAATAATTTCTATTAGTTTTAGAACCTCTCCCTCATTTAACTCAGGTAATTCTTCGAGTCTATTCTGAAGCTTGAGAATTTTTAAATAACCAGGAAATTTTATAATTTCACCTTTTATAACAAATAAATAGTTTCCATTATTGATCTCAAATGTTGTTTCCTCAACTTTTGCTTCCTTCATCTGCGAAGCCAAAAATCTATCCCATATTAACTTATAAATTTTATATTGGTCATTTTTGAGAAATGTTTTTAATTCTTCAGGACTATAAAAAGGCAAAGTTGGTCTTATTGCTTCATGAGCATCCTGAATTTTTTTCTTGGTTTTAAAAAAATTAGGTTTTTCAGGCCAGTACTCTTTTCCATAATTTGAAACAATGAACTTTTGTACTGCTCTTCTTGCCTCAGTTGAAATCCTATAAGAGTCAGTTCTCATATAAGTTATCAAACCAGTGCGTTCACCATTCTTTAAGTTTATCCCTTCATACAATTGCTGAGCTATCCTCATTGTTTTCTTAACAGGGAATCTAAACCTTTTAAAAGCCTCTTGCTGCAAAGTTGAAGTAATTAAAGGCGCAAATGCCTTTCTCTTTTTTAACTTTTTATTAATTTTGTTCAGGATAAATTCATTCTGTTTTAAATCATTTAAAATTTCATTAGTTTGTTCTCCGGTCGTAATTTTAACTTTTTTCCCATTATGTTTCTCTAATTTTGCAATAAATGAAGGATCGTTTGAACCATTAAGTTCAGCACTAACCACCCAGTACTCTTCAGGCTCAAAACTCTGAATCGCCCTTTCTCTCTCTACTATTAGTTTAAGTGCTACAGATTGAACTCTTCCAGCAGATAGAGGGCCTCCAATCTTTCTTTGTAAAACTGGACTGATTTTATAACCAGCAAGCCTGTCAAGCAAACGTCTCATCTGTTGAGAGTTAACCTTATTCATATCAATATCTCCAGGGTTTTCAATTGCTTCAGAGATTGATTTTTTTGTTATTTCATTAAAAGATATCCTATAAATGTTACTATTAATGCTTTTTAACAACTCTTTTAAATGAAAAGCAATTGCCTCACCCTCTCTGTCAGGATCTGATGCTAATAGTATCTCCTTACATTTTTTTGAAAGTTTCTTCAGTTCATTAATTATATTTTTTTTATCTTTCAATTCTTCATAGTGAGGTTTATAATCATTTTCAACATTAACACTTAAAATATGAGGGTTCAAATCTCTCACATGCCCCATTGAAGAACTTACAATATAATCAGAACCAAGGTACTTTGATATAGTATTCGATTTTGCTGGTGATTCCACAATAACAAGTATTTTTTCTTTCATATTAATTTTCTATAACCTCCTTCTTCTTCAATAATAATATTCTTTAAAATCATTCCCATTAACAATGAGATTATCTCAGAAACTGAGATATCCAAATTTTCAACAAAATAATCTATATCTTTTACCTCATTTTCCTTAATTAAGTCAAGTATTTTTTTTTCTTTTAAGGATAAATCTTTTGGCTCCTCTCTTTTTCCTTCCTTATATTCTATTCCATAATCATCAAAAATATCTTTTGAAGAAGTAATCAATTTTGCTCCTTGCTGAATTAAACAATTTGTTCCTTCACTCAAATGAGAATCAATTCTTCCTGGCACTGCATAAACATCTCTATTCTGTTCAATAGCTAACCTTGCTGTAATAAGCGAACCACTCTTAAAAGCTGCCTCTACAACTAAAACAGATTTTGAGATTCCAGATATAATTCTATTTCTTACAGGGAAATAAAATGGTCTCGGGATTACATCCATTGGAAATTCAGAGATAACACAACCATTTTCAACAATTTTATCGATCAAATATCTTTTTCCAGCAGGATACAAATGAAGTAATCCACCAGCATTTACTCCAATTGTTTTTCCCCCTTGTTCAATTGCTATTTCATGAGACATTGAGTCAATACCATAAGCCATTCCAGAAACAACAGTCAAACCGGATTTACATACATCAGGTAATATAGAGCGCAATGAAGCCATGCCATATGAGCTTGCTTTTCTTGAGCCAACAACAGCAATTTTAATAGCTTTTAAGACACTATTATCTCCCATCACATAAATAAAATCTGGTGGATCATAAATTTCAGATAAGAGTGAAGGGTAAAATACATCTTCTTTAAAAATTAAACCAATATTATTTGACTTACATTTATGAATTTCTTTTTCTGCAATTTCTCTATAATTGAATTTAATATTATTTATATCATCTTTATTAAAACCAACAGAATTTAATTCTTTTTTACTAAGTTTGTATAATTTTTTTAAATCAATGTTAGCCTTTATTAAATTTCTTCTTGCTTTTTGATTTTTAAAACAAATAATGTAAGATGCTATTCTATGTAGCTTAGCTTCATCAAGACAATACATTATCCGAGAGAGGCAGAACCAGTATTGGTATATTTGAGTACATTATGACTTTCTCTGTTATGCTGCCAAGAAAAAATTTCTCAAACCCTTTTCTCTGGTTTGAAGCCATTACAATTAAATCTATTTTATTTTTCTTTGATATTTCAATTATTTTTTGAGCAGGCTCTCCCATATCATAAATAATATTTTCAATATTATAATTGCTCTGCTTAGCTATTTCTAAAATTTTCATATTTATCTTTTCAACCAACTTGTCTCTTTTTAGAACTGGTACTCTATAATTGAAAAATTCTGAAACATGAACTACATATACTTTTGCATTCATTTGTTTAGCAATAGCAATAGAATATTTTAATTCAGGTAAAGAGAGCTCATTGAAATCTACAGGTGAAAGAATTTTTTCTATTTTAACTTCTCGCTTAAATTTTGGTACTACAAAAATCGGAGTATCTGAATTTCTTACAAGGCGTGAGGTTGTAGAACCTATTAAAATCTGCTCTATCTCCGAAATCCCCCTCCTCCCTGCAAAAACAAGATCAACATTATTCTCATTAGAATATTTAATTATCTCTTCACTGGCAATTCCCTCCAAGATTTTAGTCTTTAACGAGACACCAATCTTTATGCTATAATTTATTATTTTTTTCATAGATTTTTGTTTAGTTTTTTCTATTTCTCCAATTAAATCATCACTTGAAAAGAAGGCTGCTTCATATACCCAATCTGAAAATTTTGGAAGGATATATAATGCATGATTTTTTGTTTTTAATTTTTCCGAAAAAAATTTAATATAAGGCAAACAAGCTTTACTCTCTTTTGAAAAATCAGTAGCCCATAAAATATTTTTTATCTTAGTTGAAATTTTCTTTTTCATTTTAGCTTCCCATTATTTTTTTCTTTAAATTTCTTGACGGGGAAAATTTGACAACTTTTTTACATGGAATAATAATAATTTCCTTATTATTTGGGTTAATAACCTTTTTCTTGTTTCTGTTAGCCACATCAAACTTACCGAAATTTGAAATAACAATTTTGTCACCTTTGTTTAAATTCTCATTTATAACTTCAATTAATAAATCAATAAAATTATAAGCTTCAAATTTTCTTATACCAAGTTTACGCGAAATGATTTCAGATATATCTTTTTTATTCATTCAATACTCCCTAATAGTGCAATATCATATAAAAAATTGATTGTCAAGCAATAGATGTAATTTTTATTAAATCCATAATATCAAGCGTTAACACTTCACCTATTGCTTCATTGACAAAAGAATTAAAAAGAATTATACTTTTTCCAGAGGAAAAAATGGGAAATTCAATAAAAAAAAAAGAAAAAAAGTATAAAGATTTTTATCAAAAATTAAGAGAAAAAATCAATAAATGGATAAAAGAAGGTAGGTTAAATGAAAAGACTGGAAAATGGACAGACAGATTTGTACAGTATCTATTAATTCTTCCTGATATTGTCCACCTTATGATAAAACTATTAGTGGATAAAGAGGTTTCTTCTCTTATCAAAAGTTATATATTAATGGCTCTGGTATATCTAATATCACCTATTGATATTATTCCTGATTTTATACCAGTGGCTGGGTTTATTGACGATTTGCTCGTATCAGTGATCATTTTAAATAAAATAATCAATACAGTTGATATTCAGATGCTTTATAAAATTAAAACATATTGGGCTGGAGAAGATGACATATTTGTAAAAGTTAAGGAAATAACCTCACTTATAAATGAACTATCTTCACAAATCCCAAAATCAATTCTAAATTTTATGAAAAAGAAAAAATCCTGATTATTAAAAAATAAATATTAAAAAACGAACAGATAAAAAAAGCTTCACCCATTTACTTTTTTTTCATACCCTCTTTTTCTTTATGGTAATTAAAGGCAAGGGTTTTTATAATTGGGTTAACCTCTTTGTCACGGACAATCAATTGCAAATCCCTTATATGAAGCTTCTTAATAAACGAAATCGCGCTTGTTATTGGAGTTTTGGGGTTTTGAATAAGACCTAAAACTATTGAATAATTTTTTGTATACTCCCTATTGTTAGCAATTTTCCCAATTATCTCACCCGGAACACTCCTGTTTTTGATCAACAATGAAACCTCCTCTTGAGTTACCTTCGGGCTTTCAATAACAGCATTTGCAACTATCTTATTTGGATCTCTAACCAATATCATTCTTTCAACTTTTGTTCCCAATAAAGCTAATTTTATTTTTTCAGGAACTGTCATTTCATTTATCTTCTGTAATACTGTTATAACTTTTTTTTCAATCTCTATTTCAAGCATCTCTCCTGTGCTTTCTTCTTTAGTCTCTGAAAACTCTTTATCCTTTGAAATAATCTCTTTAACATCTTCAATTACTTCATTTTTAAAAATTTCTTCATTTTTCTCAGGGTTCAGATAAAATTCTCTGATCTCTTTTATCTTTGCTCTAGTAAAATTATTAATTTTAGGGTTCTTTTCCATAGAATCCATTATTTCAGGATAAGCAATTAATTTTATTTGGTTCTCAAGTAACATTTCAAGCTCAGAAGCATTACATTCTTCTGCAATTTTCAGTAAAAATGTAGATGGAAGTGCTTGATTTTGGATTATTTTTGATATTACACCTGCATTATGTAATCCCAAAGCTTCCAGTAAAAGGTAGTACACTACTCTTTGATTTGCTTCCTTTTTCCTAACATAATTTTCTTTAACAGATCCGGATATGTTTTTTATTAAATCTAATGCTTTTGCTTTTAAATCCTCATTTTTTAAAACAAAGACAAGACTTTCAAGATACTCCTCTTCTGTAAAAGCTAACTCTTTTTTTAGCAACCAATCCAGTATTTCTTTATTTGCATCATTTTTAACGATTTTCTGTACAAGAGGGTTTTTTGACACTAAATTGATCATTTCTTAAAAAAACTATCTATGTTGAAAGGATTAATAGAAATTGTCTCTATTTTTCTTAGTTCTTCAAAATAAACTAGCTCCTTATCATTTAAATAAAACTTTACTTTTGAGGGATCTCCAAAAGTTATAGATAATTTATACCCCTTTATTTTCACTCTGTCACCTTTTTTAAATATTTGTTGTATCTCAATTTTGTCTCCTCTAATTACCTTGGTCCAACAATCTCCTTTAAAAACAATTTCTATATTTAAAGGTGAATAATCAAAACAAAATTCATTAAATATTGAGTTAAATTCCATTCCAGTTTCTGGGATTGCTCTTTTTTCTATTATCAATCTAAAAACATTCACTATATCCTGCCTATATGTGTAAAAAAAGTAAAAAGAGCCAATAAATAGAATTAAAATAAGAACAGATGGTAAAAGAAAATTTCTCTTTTTAAATCTTGAATATTTCAATTTACTAAAATAAAATTTAGGCATAGAATCATTTTTGATTTTAATAGAATCTATAATTCCTTTATTCTTTTCAAAAAAAATTTTTTTATCAACACCAATAGCATTTAAGTAACTATTTAAATAGTGTTTTAAATAAAATCTCCCTGATATCTCATCAAATCTATTATTTTCTAATGCTTTCAAAACATTTATACTTATATTTGTTTTTCCTGAAATCTCAGTTAAAGTAATCTCCTTTTTATATCTTTCTTTCTTTAAAGATTCACCTAAACTATTCATAATCTTATATTCTATTTATTAATTTTTTATAAGTCAATAATTTTAACAAAAAATAGTTAAATATTAATTATAAACCTGTTTTATTTTACTAATATGTTCATTCTTCTTATTGATACTTTAAATTCTCCTTTTATTAGATTTAATTTAAAACCAGGTCTCTTTTTAGTGTAAAGTTTCCCATTAATATATATACTAAATTTGTCTCCATGAAGACCATTGATTGAAACTTTTGTTTCCCTATCAGTTAATATAATCATTTCAAAAGTTCTCTTTCTAATCTTTAAATTTTTTATTACTATTGGAGAAGAAGCAACAATAG
The DNA here is from genome assembly GCA_030612495.1 of Candidatus Aminicenantota bacterium. GTDB lineage: Bacteria > Acidobacteriota > Aminicenantia > UBA2199 > UBA2199 > JAUWNT01. The sequence continues at coordinate 8,183 of JAUWNT010000028.1, read as the reverse complement.
ATATACCTTTACTTAAAACCACTTTAAATCCCTCTTCAGAAAGACTTATCGTATAAGTATTTGAATAATCTCTTATATTCTTTAAAACAGAAGTTTTTCCCTTATAAAATGAACCTATTTTCACATTCCCATATATATCCCAATTTATGAACTCTTCAACTCCAATTAAAGCTAAAATAGGACCCCAGCTTTGATAACGGTTTCCTCCACCCTCACCAGTCCTTGAATCATAATTTCCTCTGCAAACTTTATATTTCCTCCATACACTTAGAAAAAGTTCAACACTCTTTTTTGATAGTTCGGAAGCTTGTTTAAAGAAACCATATCTTAACAGACCCTGATAAATGAGATAATTTACAGGAGGGTGTATTGTTCCCCTCCAATACTGCTGGTCTTTATATGCTGAATCTTTTTTATTTATTGTTGGAATAACATAATCTCCCCAAAACAATTCTTTATCCATAAGATTTTTTAACATTCTTTCTGCTTTTTTTTTATCTGGAATTCCTGCAATAAGTGGATAAAAATTTGATGCTGCAATTTTTGAAGATAATTTCCCTTCCCATTTCAAATCCTTATATATTCCTTGATCTTCATCCCACATCTTATCATTCATTAACAATTTTGTCCTTAAATACCTTTTCGTAAAAACCTCTTCATCATTAGAATACCCTAAAATCTCTGCAATAATAGCAAGGCATTCATTGTCAAGTGCAAATAACGAATTTAGATCAACACAATCAAGCTCCAAAGTCCATGTATTCTCATTGTATTTTATATTATCAAAATTTGGTAAATCATTTTGGCCTGACTCCCAAGCAGCCCTCTTTCTTCCGCCTGCATTTAATTCCCATTCAGGAACCCTGTATTGTAAGAGGTCTTTATCCGATCCCCATTCAAGCAAACCATTATCATTTCCATCTCTTCTTGAATTTCCAGTACTCACTTTGTCAGTCCAAAAAAAATTATATTTTTTCAAATATGGATAAGCGAACTCTAATAAAGATCTATCCTTAAACCTCCTATAAAGCCTTAAAACAATAAAAGAACCAATAGGAGGTTGAGACCTATCTGAAGTGCCTGCCCACCGACTTCTCCAATTAGGTATATTCCCATTTTCATACTGAGTTTTCAAAACTGCTTTTAATGTTGCTTTTGCCAATTCATATGATTCCAAAGACAACTCAAGAGCATTAAAAAAGGAATCCCATTCAAATATTGTCCATTGCCCCCTTTTATTATCAGGTTCTGGGAGAATTAAATGTCTCCCAGCAGGTGTGTAAAGCGCTGGGATCTCGGGTTGGATGGATATAATCCAATTAATATTATTTATTATTGATTCAATAAGAGATTCATTTTCTCCTGAAACTTTTACTCTATGCTTTATATAATACTCCCTATTATTTTTTATTATTTCTTTAATATTATTCACAAGTTCAATTTTTTCTTTCATTTCTTTAGTGATCTCTGCAGAAAAGCAAATTGAATCCCCCTTTTTCACTCTATACTTTAATCTAAAATTCATCTTAGAATCATCTATTTTTCCAACAGGTTTTGAAACAAAATAAAAATTATAGTCATTGCTTCTCCCAAATATATAATTTCTTTCAAAATCAGTAAAATCTTTCTCATATAATTATTCCATATATATATTCTAATTTTTTTTTGTTTTATATTCAATCATTTTTTTATTCTTAGCTTCTTTTTTGTCTTTCTCTTTGAAGAATAAAAAACAATCTGTTAAAATACGGTTCTAAATAAATGGTAGGAAAATAATTTGAAAAGAAAACTCTCGACTATACTCTGGATTATATCTTTTGTTTTAACATCATTAATTGCATACTATCAATATGAAACAGGCCCGACTCATCCTGTAAAAGGTACGGAATATTTTAATGGAGAAATCATAAAGTATAAACTTTCAAGAAGCAGTAATAATTCTTTAAAAAATATAATTATCTCAATAAAAACAAAAAAAAAGGATACAAGAGCATTACTTTCTTTCAGACGCTTGAATTCCAATGATAAATGGAAAGAAAAAGGTATGAAAAGAGACAAGTATATACTTTACACAGAAATCCCGAGCCAGCCTAGCGCAGGAAAAATAGAATACAAAATAAAAGTTGTTTATAATAATAAAGAGCTTGAATTAAACAAAGGTAAAAGCTTTGTTATAAGATTTACAGGTAAAGTGCCAGTAATATTGTTGATAATCCATATTATTTTTATGTTTCTCGGAATAACATTCTCCATAAGGACAGGCATGGAAATTCTCAGAAAGGATGGTAATTACTCATGGATGATAACCTGCACATTTTTCATGGTTCTATTGGGTGGTATGGTGTTTGGCCCTATAGTCCAAAAATATGCATTCGGTGATTTGTGGACAGGCTTTCCTATTGGAAAAGATTTAACTGACAATAAAATATTAGTTATAGTTATATTATGGGCTCTTGCTTTTTTTCTTAAGAAAAAAAATAAGTGGTGGGCACTTATAGCAACAGTTTTAATGCTTATTGTTTACCTTATTCCCCATTCTGCACAAGGATCTGAACTTGACTATAGAACTGGAAAAATGAAAAATAAATATGGTTGTTCCCAGATAGCAGGACCTTCAAGTTTTATAAAGAAAACAAAATGTTAGTTTAATTATTTTATGCGGCAATTTATTTACAACTATGTTTCTCAATTTTTTTCAATAAATCATACAATCTCTTTTCATCATCAGTAAGAACGACTTTACTCTTTTTCTGAGTCTGACTCTCCCTCTTTATAACTGACATATCAACATTAAAACCCAAATTTTTAAATGCTTTTTTCACAAAAGGCTTACCCTCTATAATAGACTCATAACTTAGAATTATGCTTTTTTCTATATTTTCATAAGCAGAAACTAATGCATTGTTATTCTCAAACCAGGTTAATTTGAACTGAGAAATACCTCTTCTCAGCATGCTTGATTTAACATCAGCTGGATTTCTGAAAACAAATATTGCCCTTATGTTCTTTGAAATATGACTATAATAAAATATTGAAGGTATATGAACGATTTTTAAGCCTGATAATCCCTTCACCTCATTTAAGGTCTTAACTATTCTATTTAGCTCAACGATATTTTCATTCGTCATAGCTTCATCAATCAATCTCTTTTCAAGTTCTTTAGCAGATGACATTTCAAAATAACCTTCTTTATTGTACTTATCAGGTTTAAGATTAGAAAGAAAATGAACTCCCGCACTTTCAGTTAATTGACAGACAAGAGAAGTACCGCTTCTTGGGTGGCCCGCAACAAAAATCCCATTTTGTAGAACCAATGGTCTTATATCTTTTTTTTCATTTTTAATTGCCAAAACAAAACTCCTTTTTTTATTATAACATATATGTTTTATTATTAAAAAATAGATTCTTCTATTTTTCTTCCATGAGCTGTAAATTCAAAGTAATGTTTTTTTATTTATAGTTTATTCAGTTTTTCTAAAATAGATTCTGCTTGCCCAGCATACGGGCTGAACATTTTAGAGAGGTTATCGAATAATTTAATTGCTTCTTTCTTTTTATTTAACCTTAAAAGAGCAATCCCTTTATAATATATTGCTTCATCATAATAAGAAGGGTTAGTGTTTTTTATTATAGAATCAAAATTTTCTATAGCATTTTTATTTTGATCATTCAATAAATAACAAATTCCTTTAAAAAATAGTATTTTAGGGTTGTTGTTAATGTGTTTTATTTTGTTTAGAGTATGAATGGCCTTACCAAACTTTGTATTATTGTAATAAATCATTGCTTGAGAAAATAACTCATTACCTGATTGGTTTCTGGTTTCACTCTCTATATACACAGGTGGTGTGAAAGATGAAATTTTTAATAATATATGTTTTTGATTAACTTCTTTAATTACAAAAATAGATGATATTAGTATTATTAAAAGAGATGAAAATATTAGTAATGGTTTAAAAACCAATCTTGGTTTTTTGCCTCTTAAGACAATTTTAACCTCTTTTCTATGTAATTTTTCATTTAATCTTAACTCAAGGTAACATTTGTCACATTCAAAATAATGCTTTTCGAATTCTTCTTTTTTTTCTTTAGAGAGCTCTTCTCTCAAATAGCTATCAATCAGAACAGAGAACTCCTTACATTTCATTTTATCTTCTCCATATATTATATAGATCTTTTTGTTTAAAAATCTCACTTTTTATTTTTTTTAATGCCCTTGCCTTTCTAACACTAATATAATGCTTTGATTTACCTAATAATTCTGCGATTTCATCAATTTTATTTTCTTTTAGATAGAATTCCTTTAAAATTATTTTATCGAGTTCAGAGAGTTTGTCGACAAATTTATTTGTTATTTGAGTCATGTTTTCTGATTCGAGCCTCTCATTCTCTTTCAAATTGTAAAATAACTCAATTGTTTGACTGAATTTTTTTTGGATGTTTATATTTTTTCTTTTTTTATAGAAATAATTGTACAAGACCCTTTTTGAAATCCCGAAGATATATGGAGCTATATATTTATCATCAATAATTTTGTTATTCTCAATTCCCTTAAAAAAAGAGGCGAAAACTTCCTGAACAAGATCTTCATGAGAGTTTTCTCCTTTTATCCTGGATCTAAAATATGAAAAAATTCTGGAATTAAACCTATTAATAAGTTCGACCTGAGTTTTTTCGTCCCTGTTTTTTAATCTTTCAATGCAACTTTTATCTTTTGGCATTGTTACCTGAAATTTTTTCCATAAAATTATTTAGATAGTTTGATTCAGGAATGATTTTTTTTATATTTATCTCTACTTTTATATTTAGGTTGGGTTGAGCCCTGAAGTTTGTTTTAAAAAAGATTGTAGAATTGCCTAAAAAAAGTTTTTTATCAATATACTTTAATTTGTATTCTGCCCTTTTTATTTTGTTAATGTATATAGTAAGAAAAATATTTTCATTTAATTCTGGCTTTATTTGAAAGTTAAAATTTGAGTTATTATTAATTTTTATATAAATAAATTTATTCGTATCTACTATTATATCACTGACAGTAAAATCTGGAAGGCTACTAGATATAAGTGTTAATGTAATGCTTCCAATTAAAACAAAAAAAATTATAATCCTTTTCATATTACTTTATATATATTTTTTTACATAAAATTGCAACATAATTTTATTTAATTGAATTTTATTTTTTTTTATTTTAAAATTACAACAAATGAAATTTGGGGGGATACTTCTCGTTTTACTTTTTTTATTTCCTGTTATTTTAAGAGGAATAAACATAGAACAAAACAGTTTAGAGGAAAATGTAAAAGAATCGAATAAATATTTTCCTGATCCAGATAATAGCAGATATTACTACATTTCTGAAAGAATAGAAAATGTGTTTTCAAGCATAATTAAATATTTTCTTCATCTTTATGATAGAACCTTTAATAAAATATTTATAGAAAAAGCTTTCTACTTTAGCGAGATTAAGAATACTTATATATATAGACTAAATTTTGTGAAAAATGAAATAGATACTTTTTTTGAAATTAATAAGAAGAAATGGGGGAAATTTTCTTTAATTAACAATAGATACTTCGAAAATTTATTGAAAGTAAATTTTAATAGAAATGAAATCAATTTATATAAAAACAATTTAAGCTTACTGGATAGGGAATATTCAGAATTGATGAAACTTGTTTCAGGTATTCCAATTACACTAAGATTCAAAGATTTTAATACAAAACTAATTCAAAAAAGAATGAACTCAGGTCAGTTGATAATAAAATATACTGTTTTAAAAGAAAATGTTTTTATTTTTTATATTACTAATAAATCTATAGGTTATGTTAAGCTAAAAGTTAGATATAATCAAATTTTCAAAAAAATAAAGGATCTAGCTGAACCTCTTGATGATTTTAAAAGTGGTAATGTTGATTATTTAAGAATTAACTATAATCTAAACATTGCAAATTATCTATATAATGTACTTTTAAGACAATTATTAAAAAATCACAAAAATGTGGAAGAGATATTTATCATTCCAGAGAAGGAATTATTTAAGCTGCCTTTTGAAGCCCTAGTTACAGGTTTTAGTGATAAAGATTTAGATCCTGAAATTATATTTTCAGAATATGAGTCTGTCAACTACTTAATACAAAAATATGCAATCTCATATTATTTTTCTCTTTTTGATGTTCAAAAAAGCTTTAAGGAAAAGTACAGGAAGAAATATATTGTTACTGCATTTGGAAATCCAATAATTGAAGATAGACTAAGAGAGAAATCAGAGAGTATGCTAATAAATTTTAAATACTTTAACAAGATTCCCTCTTCAAGAAGAGAAATACTTGATATAAAAAGAATATTTGTGGAAAAAGGGTGTAAAATCTTTTTGGATAAAGAATTTAATAAGAGGAATTTTGAAACTTATGCTCCTGAATCAAAAATAGTGCATATAGCCACACATTTTGTAAATAATATTGATTTTCCTAAATATTCAGCTTTACTTTTTTCATCAAGAGATAATAATACGCCATTCTATTATATTCATGAAATATCTAAATTAAAATTAAATTCTGAATTGATAGTATTAAGTGCATGTGAGAGTTTGGAAAAGGATATACTCGGGTTAAACGGATTAAGCAGCATGAGTTTTTCATTCAAAAATTCAGGTGTTAAATCTGTTATAGTGAGTATGTGGCCAGTTGATGAGTTTAGTTCAAGGTTAGTGCCTTTGTTTTATGAAAATTATAAAAGAGTAAAAAAATTTTCTTTAGCATTAAGGGATGCCAAACTTAGATTGATGAAAAAAAATATAAAATTTAGAAATAATATTAAAATTTCTCTTTCCCATCCTTTTATATGGTCAAATTATATTCTTTATAATTTTTATTTTTAAATTAATAAAATTGAGATTTTTTTTATATTCTTTTATTTAATTATTAAGAGAGGTGTATTATGAAAAAATATTTTTTTATATCTTTTATTTTCTTTTTATTTTTAAATTTACAATCAGCAGATATAAACATTAATCCGAACCAGATTTTTGTAGGAACTAATATTCAATTTAATTTCATTTCCTCTAATACGGGGCCAATACTAAATCCTGAATGGGATTTCGGAGATAGTAGCCCTAAAGCAAATGGTACATCAACAAATCATTTTTACAAAGAACCAGGCAACTATACTGTGAAATTCACCTGGTCTGAAGAGGGTGAGGACAAGGAGATTACAAAAAATATAGTAGTAGGTGATAACAGAAAGGTTGAAATTAGCCCTTCATATGTTACTGTAGGACAGACTGTGACAATAAAATTGACAAATTCTACGGTTAGCGTTGTTGAATGGAAACTGGGTATGGATGTTATGTTAAAGAATTCTCCCAATACTATACAATATAAATTTCTTGATCCAGGGGAATATAAAATTATTTGTATAATACCTAATCAGACTCCAGTAAAAAGTGTTATAAATGTAAAAGAAAATAGAAGCATTGTGTTAACTCAGAAATATCTTTTTGAAGGTTCAAAAGCTCAATTTAAAACAAGAAATTTTAATTCTCCTAACCTGAAGTGGAATTTCGGTGACAGTACTATACAACATGGAGGGAAAAACATTTCCCATATATTTTTAAGATCAGGGAATTATCTTGTGAAAGTCTTTGATTTTGATGGGAAATCAAAGAAACCTGTTGAAAAGAGATTAAATGTATTAAGAGAGAATAGAAGAATTGAGTTGAAATACATGGTCTTGTATAAAAACTCGGAGGTAGAGATACAAGCAAGAAATTTTAAGGACAGTTCCATAAAATGGGAATTTGGTGATAACAGCACACAAATGGGAAGCAACTGGATCAAGCATACTTATAAAAGAATTGGGGCTTTTACAATAAAGGCAATTGATATGGGAGGTAAAGATACTAAAGCAATAACAAAACAAGTTAATGTTGTCAATGATAATAGGAGAATTCAGTTACCTGCAGAAATAATTGCGGGTGAACCTGTTGATTTGCAATTGAAGGATGCACAAACGAGTAATTTTATATGGGAATTCAAAAATGGTGAGAAAAGACATGGAAATTTTGTAAAATCGAAAAATTTTAAATTCCCTGGTTTTCAGACAATAAAAATCGTTGATAAATCTGGTAAATATCCTGACCTTATAAAAAAGATAGATGTAAAACCAGATAAAAGAAAACTTAAAAG
>JAUWNT010000007.1 GCA_030612495.1 Candidatus Aminicenantota bacterium | reverse complement strand
AGAGCAATTGCTCCTGCAACATGCGGAGCAGAAGCTGAAGTTCCACCAAATGAACTGTAAGTTCCATTGGACACATGGGAAGCTGCTGCTATATCAGGCTTAATTCTATCATCAGTTGTAGGACCTCTACTGGTGTAAGTGTAGTAATAGTCTTTGTATCCTTCTATCCAGGGAATTGCTCCAACTGCAATTGCCTGATAAGAGTCAGCAGGTATGGTTAAACTACCTTTGGCAAAAGGCCCATACTCCATACTGCCTATAATAGTATAATTAAAATCAAAAAACAATTCTATCGTTTTAATCTTTGCATTGGGTTTCTTTTTAATCTTGAGACCCCATTTAGTACATGTTGGAGAATACCAACCATCAAAAGACTCTACAGGCCATTGGGAACCTGTTTGAAGATTTCTGGAGTCATCTACAAAAACCCACTTATTATTAGCTTCATCAAAAATATAAAGATAAAGATCATAATCATTTGATGAACCTGAATAATTTTCTCCATCCCAGGCTCCCCAGTCATCCCAGTTCATATAAACCCAGAATGGATATCCTTTTTGTATTGAGAATTCAAAAATTTCATCTGTTCCAAAATCCATAAAACCATTTTTATCATTATCTTTAAAAGTATCTTCCCAATGAGTATTAGCATCATTTCCTGCAGAATTTACCCATATAATTCCTTTATTTTTTGCATATTCCACAAGCTCACAAACAGAGCCTGTTCCATTACCTGCACCTGAATTATAATAACCCATTGAAAATGAAATAACATTCACATTCTCTTCAGCAAGCCAGTCAATTGCTTCATGTAACTCACTTAAAGAATCATAATTGACCAAATAGAGTTCAGCATCAGGAGCCATATCATGCACAATTTCAGCACATGCAGTTCCATGTTTTACACCGCCTCCTGTAATATCATTGTTCTGCTTGAATGATTTAGTGGTAACATTAGCAGGAAGTTCTGAGCCCAAAAGATTCTCATAACCCTCAAAACCGGAATCAAGTATACATACCTTAACTGTTCTGTTTGAACGAAAGGCCGAAAGATTATAAAATTTATTAGCTCCTGAAAATTCAACACCTTCGCTTACTGTATCATATAGATGTGGCTTAATAGGTAATCTAATATACCTCACCTCATTAAGCTTTAATAATTGTTCAATATTTGATATTGGAAGTTGTGTCTGGATTGAGTTATTATGTATTAATTCAATATGACCACCAAGTTCCCCTATAAATTGTTGAACACCTGGCACAGCTGTCACACTAAAAATAGTCTTATCAGGTACACAAGAATTGGTCTTTACAATCACTCTGACCATATTGATATCAAAATCTATTTGTCTCATTTTTGCATACTCTTCTGCTTTCTGAAGGCCAGAACTTTTAAAAACCTGTATTAACTTAAAAAGATCATATTCAAGCTTGGGATTATTATAATTCTGATTTTCTAGAAAAATGAACTTTTTATCATCTACATTTTGAGCAGAAAGAGAAAGAGCAAAAAATAGAATTATTAAAGCAAAAAAAATTATTTTAAATCTAAAATATTGTTTCATTATTTACTCCTTTTAAAAATATATTTTTAATCCGACAGTTGCGATAATCAAATCTATCTTAAGATCTTTAATTTCCTTGGTAACAGATATATCACTTTTAGTATCAAGAATAGTTGAATTAAGGTTGGTTTTGCTCGTAACGTATCTTCCATCCATATTTAATGCAATATTCTCACTAATAAAAATATCAAACCCCAAACCTACATGAAATCCAATACAATTATCTACTTCCTCTGATATTTTAAAACCCATATTTTCCCATTCTGGCAGGTTTACATTATGGTTATATAAGATATAGTCTGCACCTCCAAGTATATAAGGAACAAACTTTGAATCTTTTGTGAATTGATACTTAATGCTAAACTGAAGAGGAATTGATTTTAAAGTACCTTTACTTAGGTCATTTTCTTCCGATTTAGTAACTTCAGTTGCGAACCTCAAACCTATCAGTTCAATTGAAAGATTGTTAATTAAAATAAAATTAAAACTCACTCCATAGCAAACCCCTTTATCATAGTAATCTTTGCCCGGGAAAGCCATTCCAAATTTAAGACCCACATTTGTTCTTAAAGAAGAGAATGATGGACCTACAGAATCCCAGTCGTCTTGTGCAGAAACTAGCATAAATGAGGAAAACAGAATTAACATAAAAACAAATAATTTTCTCATTAAATAGTACCTCCAAAATTTATTAGTTTACATATTCAATGTTATACTACCAAGAATTATATAAAAAAACAAAAAAAATGAAATCTTAAGACTTGACCTTTATTTTTTCTTAGCATAAAATCTATTACTTTTATATTGATACCATTTCATATAGTTTTAAGGAGATAATATGAATCTGTTTTTAATTATAATATTAGTAATTCTGATCGGGAAATATTTATTAAATATAATAATAGAACATTTCAACATTAAAAACTTAAACCCTGAACTCCCAAATGAGTTCAAAGGTTATATTGATGAGAGAAAATATAAAATATCGCAAAATTATACACGCGAAAATTCAAAATTCGGGTTAATACGCAGTACGATTAACATTGCTATTATTATACCATTCATTACTTTTGGAGGATTTAATTTATTTGACAGAATTGTAAGAAACTACAACTATAGCGAGATTGTTACGGGTATTATATATGTATTTATGCTGATTTTTATATCTCAAATCATAGAACTTCCATTCTCTATTTATTCTACATTCATTATTGAAGAAAAATACGGGTTCAATAAAACAACTATAAAAACGTTTATTTCAGACATATTCAAAAGCCTACTTCTCTCAATCATCATAGGAGTACCTATCCTTGCATTAATCTTATGGTTTTTCTCTGAAACCGGAAAATTAGCCCCCCTTTATTTATGGGCAGTAATAACATTATTCCAGATTTTTTTAACTTTCATTGCCCCATATATTATAATGCCCTTATTTAATAAGTTTTACCCAATCGAAGAGGGAGAACTAAAAGATGCAATTGAAAATTATACAAAAAAAGAGAATTTCAAAATGAAAGGAATATTTACAATGGATGGATCAAAAAGATCAACAAAAACAAACGCTTTTTTTACAGGCTTTGGGAAATCACGCCGTATAGTTTTTTTTGACACTCTGATAAAGAAGAATTCTATTGATGAGATATTAACCATTCTTGCTCATGAAATGGGACATTATAAATTAAAACATATTTTCAAAACAATGATTGAATCGATTCTTGAAACAGGATTAGTTCTACTTATACTTTCTCTATTTATGAATAACAGAGAACTGTTTAATGCTTTTAGAATGGATAATCTATCCATATACGCAAGCCTTATATTCTTTGGTTTCCTCTATTCTCCAATTTCAATACTTCTTTCAATAGTAACAAATATATTTTCCCGTAAATACGAATTTGAAGCAGACAGATATGTTTTAAGATCAACTAAAAAAGGAGAGGCATTTGTATCTGCTCTAAAAAAACTAAGTGTTGACAATCTTTCAAATCTAACACCACACCCTCTAAAGGTTTTTATTTTATACAGTCACCCACCTGTTTTAGAGAGGATAAATGCAATAAAAGATAATGTTGTTCGTTCAGCTAATTAAAACTAATGATTATTGTAATTTAAATTTTAAAACTTTGCCTTTTTATTATTCCTCACTTTTCTCTCACTATATTACTTACAGTTCTGAAATCGACCTTTCCACTTCCCATTTTAGGAAGTTCCTCTATAAACATAAACTGTTTTGGCATCTCTATATTTGATAATCTTTTTGACAATTTTTTCTTGAGTTGCCTTTCGTTAATTTCTTTTGTAATTGCTACTATAATTTTTGCACCTTTTATAGAATCAGGGATTTCGACCACACAGCAATCAATATCCTCAGACAACATCTCATAAACAACAGACTCAACTTTCACCAATGAAACCATCTCCCCTCCGATCTTCACAAATCTCTTTAATCTCCCCCTATGCCATAAGTATCCATCTTTATCCATCATTCCCATATCACCTGTGTCATACCATCCATCTCTAATTCTCAATGAAGTTTCTTCTAAATCATCAAAATAACCTTTCATAACAAGGTCACCTTTCACACAAATTTTCCCATCTTTTTCAGGCTGCAGTATTTCCCCTGAATTGATATCAACAATTTTAACCTGAACATCTGGAATAGGTTTCCCAATACTCCCGGGCCGATTATTTTCAATTGTATTAGCACTAATAACCGGGCTGGTTTCAGTTGTTCCATACCCTTCATAAAGCTCAAGATTATGCCTTTCTTTATATGAGTTTCTTAAAAAATCTGGTATTTTATCAGCCCCTGTTACAGCAAGCCTGACACTGGAAAAATCACCTTGTTCTGACTGCCTAAAATATCCATTGAAAAATACAGGTGTTGCAATCATTACTGTTATTTTCTCTTCCCTTACAATAGAACATACTTTTTTATACTCAAGCGGATTTGCATATGTTACAACAGTCATTCCAACAATAAGCGGAAGCCACAAATTTGTATTATGCCCGAAAACATGAAAAAAAGGCAAAACCCCAAGCATAATATCATCTTGTGTTAAATTGAAACTAATAAGACAGCTTCTCATATTTGACATGAGATTTTTATGTGTGATTTGAACAGCTTTTGGGTCTTTTTCACTACCACTTGTAAAAAGAACTACAGCATTATCATTTTCTTCACCTTTATAAATTTTCATTAATAAAAGCTTTACAGGTAATTTTGATGTTAATGCAGCTTGTATTTTCTCATATGTTGAAATGCTATCCATAATATCCTCAATAAATACCATACCTTTTACAACACGAGTACCAATCTTTTCAAGTAATGCTCTTGATACTATGATAGTTCTAAAACCACATTTTTTTTGAGCATACTCACAATTTTCTGCAGCACCAGTGGAATAATTTATCATAACAGGAACCTTTCCAGCCATAACTATCCCAATTATTGTAAGAATAGACCCAGCAGAATTTGGGATCATAACCCCAATAAATCCGTCCTTATACTTCTTTATCTTCTTGGACAAAATCAATGATGCAATAAGAGCTTTTGAGTATGTGACTTTCTTTTCGAGAGAACGGTCAATAATTGCAAACTTATTACCTCTTTTTTTTGCATTTTTTATAAATTCTTGATGTAATAACACTTGGAAACCTCCAAATTATTTTAATTATATTGAAATAATATAATAGCACAAAATAATTTTTTTTTTAAATACCTTAAAAAATTATTTATTTTATCTAAGTTTATATTCAGCTTTTTCTATTTTATATCAGTAATATGTAATTCCCACTCCTCATCATCATTCTCAATTAATTGATAGAGCTTGCCATTTTTGATAACTGCAGGATAGGGCTGCAATGCATTCTGGAAAACAAAAGGGATAAACAGATGTTTTAATAATTTGCCTTTCAAACCATATATAAAAAATTCAATTTTCTCATTTTCCCATTTCCATGTTGATATATAAATTTTATTATCCGCAATAAAAAAGTTAAAAATTTCCGGGAAATAATCCGGAAAAGAGATTCGAGATTTTACTCTATCATACTGCGCTCTGTATAGTAATTTTAGCGTTTCTCGAAATTTCTTTTCATCCTCTGATGTGAATTTTCGCTTTTTATAATCTTCCCTTGCAATTGAGTATAATTTTTTTCCTGTGTTGTCTAAAATATCAAGTCCAAATCCCTCTTTTCCAGTAATAAATATTTTATCACCTTGAATTTGGTAAACAAGAGACCTGCTTAATATGTTTATTTTACCAGTTTGCTGGGCAGGTGAAAGCATTCTATAAAGTTCTTTTCCTTTATTTAAATCTGAGTCAAATAAATTAACCGTAAAATAAAATTTTTTATCCTTTGTGGTAAATCCTCTTCCAACAAATCCGTTTTTAATAGGATAAAATAATAGACTTCCAATACCTGATTTTGTTTTTAACTCCTTTTTTAAAATCCCATCTTTTGTATAATATGACAGCTTTCCAAAACTATTTATAAGAAGAGAATCTTTCTGTGGATATACATTTGCAAATATTTTAAACTCTCCCGGACCCTCGCCATCTTTACCAAACTTCTTCTTCAACTTAAAATCCTTTAAAGAGTAAATATAAATCGAAGTTTTCTCAACAACATACATCTGTTTATTATCAATAGTAATTGTTGATGGTTTCAAAACCTCTAAAATTGTTGCTACTTTTTTACTGAAACCAAAACCTGTAAAAATCACAAAAACTAAAATAAAAAGCAAAATATTTTTCTTCATCTTTTCTCCTAATTTTTTTTATTTATTAAAATTACTAATTCTTAATACGTATATTTATCTTTTATGTTTAAAAAATCAAACCATAAATAATGCTATTTCTTGAGTTCTAAATTGATAATCACACTATTTAATACAAGAGAAAATCTTCTATTTCTTCTCTGTAATTTTTAATTTCTGAATCAATCCGCGGTTTTATATCTTCAAAAGGAATATTGTTTTCAATTGACTTTCTTACAAAATCGGATCCGCAAATCATATCAATTGGCAATCTTTCATATTCGAATTCATATGGTGGTTCCTTCCATTTAAACTTATCTGAATGAAAAGCTCTTATTAACCTGATTATTTCATAATAGGTATGGAAACTTCTAAATTCCTTAATATTTTCAGGATGAATAAGTACTCCCTTACAGAGCTCTTTTGGAAATTTCGAAAACTCAGGTTTGAAAAACACAGGAATAAATTTAACACCTTTCAAGTCCAATCTTTTTATCTCTTCAATAATTTTAAAATTATCAACAAATGGAGCCCCAACAAATTTAAAAGGCCATGTAGTTCCTCTCCCTTCAGACAAATTAGTTCCCTCAATCATTACAGCTCCCGGATATACCACTGCTGTGCTAAAACAGGGCATATTAGGAGATGGGTATGTCCATACTCCCTTAAAATAATAATTTCTAACCCAGTTTTTAACTTCTACAATTTCCAATTTTATATCAATTTTATAGTAATTTAAAGCAAACTTAACATACTCTCCAGCAGTTAAAGAATGTCTCATAGATACTGGAATTTGTCCTAGTATACTAAAATTATCTTTTCCAATTACATTCCCTTCGCAATCAATTCCATTTAATGGATTAGGACGATCAAGAAGTATAATCTCAATATCTCTTCCTGATAAAAATTTCAAGATCATAATAATATGGTTTAAAAAGGTATAAACTCTAGTACCAATATCAAAAACATCTATTAATATCGAATCAATACCATCTAACCAATCTTCCTCAGGTAAGAGTTTCTCTCTATATAGGCTCTTTATTTCAATCTCAAAATCCTTCCAGAAAAAGGAATCCGAAAAAACCATATTATCCTGTTTGTCGCAAAAAAAACCATGCTGAACAGACCAGATTGCTTTCAATTTGTTTCCTATTAATTTTTTAATAACTTGATAAACAGGGATTCCTGAAGAATCAACATTAGAACTTCCAGTCAAAAGAATAATATTCTTCTTTTTTAAAATCTTTTTGCTATTCTCTTTTAAATTATCAATTCCAATCTGGACATTCATATGTTATTCCTTATACTTTCCAGCAATAAATCCTTTCTTATTCATTACTTTAAACTTTTACTCATTTTTTACAGCATCAACCACATTTATTTTAGCAGCTTTTTTTGAAGGTATAAGCGTTGCAGTAAAGCTTATAAGCAATGAAGTAAATATAACAGCTAATAAATCAAACAAACCTAATTTAAAAGGAACATAACTCATCTGATATATTTCTTGAGGTACTTTTATCAATTCAAACTTATTTGCAAGAAAAATAAATATAAGGCTTATTATAACTCCGAATAAAGTTCCCAGAATTCCGACAATTCCTCCCTGGATAAAAAATATTCTTTTAATAATCTTTGGAGTTGCACCATAAGAAAGGAGAATACCTATATCTTTTATTTTCTGCATAACCAGCAATATCAATCCTGCTATTATGTTTAAAGCTGCAACAATTAATATTAAGGTCAGAGTAAAAAACAAAATCCTTTTTTCTAAATCCAATGCAGAATATAGAGATGCATTTAAATCCTTCCATGTAATGACTGATACCTGAGATGGGAAAGAATTCCTTATATCTTCTGCAACTTCTTCAGCTTTAAAGATATCATACAAATATATCTGAATGTAACTTATTTTATTTTTCAGGTTAAATAATTTTTGTGCACCTGCTAAATTTGTAATAATTGTACTAGTGTCAACTTCATACACACCAGAATCAAAAACACCGGATATTTTAAATCTCTTAATCTTAGGAATAATTCCAGAGGGTGATAAAATCATCTGAGGAGAGATCACAAGACAATTATCTCCTGGGAAAAATCCCATTTTTCTAGAAAGCTCTTTTCCTATCAGCATTTCATTCTTCTCAAAAGGTAATCTTCCCTCCTTAAGCTTTTTCAGCCAAGTCTCATCTTTTATTAATTTAAGATCAATGCCTCTTAAAATTGCACCTGTAGTATTTTTCGCAGATCCTTTTACAAGAATAGTACCAAAAACTACTGGGCCAGCGGATTTTATTCTTCTATCTTTTTTTTTTATTTCATTTATAATTCCTTTATAACCTTCCATACCATCACCAATAATATCACTCACCATAATATGGGCAGTTGAACTTAAAATTTTACTCCTTATATCACTTTGAAACCCATTTATAAGAGAAAGTGCAATAATTAATGCTGCAACTCCGATCGAAATACCCAATACTGAAACAAGAGATATAATTGATATAAAGGAGCTTTTCCTCCCTCTCTTCAAATATCTTTTGGCAATAAAAAATTCAAACTTCATTCTTTTGGTCTTAATAAAGGGAAAAGTATTACCTCTTTTATTGAACGGGCTCCAGAGTAAAGCATTACAAGTCTATCTATTCCTAATCCCTCTCCTGTAGCAGGTGGCATCCCATATTCAAGCGCTTTTAAAAAATCATTATCAATAATTTGTGCTTCATCATCCCCCATTTTTCTATCCCTCTTCTGAGCTTCAAATCGCTTTCTTTGATCAATAGGGTCATTTAACTCAGAAAATCCATTTGCAACTTCTACACCTGCTATGAAAAGCTCGAATCTTTCAGCCTCTCTTTTATCTAACCTTGAAATCTTTGAAAGAGGTGAGATAACTTTAGGATAATAAGTAACAAAAGTAGGTTCTATAAGCGTATCTTGCACATAAGTATCAAACATTAATTCAAGCATCTTTCCATACGTCGGAGGCATTTCCACATCAAGTATATTTTCTATAATAAAATCTTTCAACCTTTTTTCATTCCATAAATCATCAATTTTCATTCCAGATTTATCAGAAATTAAATCCATAAACTTAAATCTTTTAAATGGAGGCTTCATTGAAATTTTCTTTTCCTGCCATGTAATATGACCGTCTTCGAGAAAATCATTATTTAGAATTTCAATCAATCTTTCCGTTAATTCCATATTTGCTTTAAAATCTCTATAAAGCTGGTACCACTCAATCATTGTAAATTCTGGATTATGCATGAAATCAATTCCCTCATTTCTAAAATTCCTGTTAATCTCAAAAATTTTCTCCATACCCCCTACAAGAAGTCTCTTTAAATATAACTCAGGGGCAACTCTTAAAAAAAGATCCATATTGAGAGCATTATGGTGTGTAACAAAGGGTTTTGCAGAGGCTCCTCCAGGTATTGAATGCATCATCGGAGTTTCTACCTCTTTATATCCATTTTCATAAAAAAAGAGCCTTATCTTTTGAATCATTGATGATCTTAATTGAAAAATTCTTCTACTATTTTCATTTACAATCAGATCAAGATATCTCTGACGATACCTTAACTCCTTATCTTGCAACCCATGCCACTTTTCAGGCAAAGGGTGGAAAGATTTCGTTAAAAATTTCAACTCTGATACAACAACTGTTAATTCATTTGTATGAGTTCTAAATAGCTTTCCTTTAATCCCTATTATATCTCCAATATCAAGAAGTTTAAAAACCTGAAAATCCCTTTCAGAAATAATATCTTTTTTTATATATATCTGTAATTTTTCTTCTCCATCAAAAAGATGAAGAAATGAACTCTTCCCCATTTTTCGAATAGCAATAATCCTACCTGCGATCGTAACAACTTTCTCTTTTGTTTCAAATTCTTCATTTGAAGTATCCTTATATTTCCTTTTTATATCAATAAAATTTTCAGCTTTTTTAAATTCATAAGGAAAGACCTCCACACCCATGTCTTCAAGTTTTTTCAACTTTTCCAATCTTATTTTAAATTGTTCTTCCATAATTTCATCTCCTAATTAATAATCTCACTCGACTTCTTAAGCAAATGCACTTTAAATTTCTTTACTTTTTCGAAATCAACATCATTTTTAACAATAATATAACCTGATGAAAAATTCTGATACTGTGGATCATAAAAATATTTAAATCCATTTGAAAGCAAAATTTCAACCCATCTATGTGGTATAGGAATCATAATTCTATCTGTCTTACTTTCCAAATGAAATCCCTTTACAAATCTGCTTTCTATTCCTACAGAATGCAAAAGTTCTACAACCAGATTCGAGAATCCTATACAATCTGCTTTTTTATTTATCAAAACAGACAAAGCATCCTGTGGAAAACCATTATCAGAATATCTGATACTTTTATTTAAAAAACCTGAAATGTTTTGCATATAATTATCTAAATTATAATCAAAAAGATCGAGGACAAGATTTTTTAACCTTATATCAAGACCATCAATGTATGTACTATCAAGAATAATTCTAAAATTCAGATCAATGTCCAAAAAATTTAGATTCTTAGTTTCTGCAATTATTCTACCTTTCTTGTGAAATACTCTTTGAGAAAAATTTCCATTTGAATAATTCAGAAAAATTTCATTCTGATCAGATAAAAAATAGAGCTGAACATTTTCAACCTTTTTTAAAGGGGAAAGAAAAAAGAGTAAAATAATTAGGATTTTCACTGAATAACCTTATCTAAAATTGCATTTATAATCTTATATGAATCTTCTCCACCATATTTCTTAGCAATTCTTATAATATCATCAATAATAATAGCCTTTTTATTATTATATGACTCTGCTATTCCCATACGTAAGAGATTCCTGTCAATTGGGGTTAATCTGTTTAGTTTCCACCCAATCAAATTCTCTGATATTAAATTATCAATAGAATCCTTTTTTTTATAATAATCATTAATAATTTCTTTTATGAACTCTTTCTCGTTTATATTAAGAGCTTTAAAAAATTCGAGATTGTTTTGAATAATATCATCTATATCACTTTCGTTTATATTCAGCACATCAATCTGATATAATATCTTTAATATAACCTCCCTGCTGAATTTTATTCGAAACATCAAATTTTAGCATCTTTAAAAAGGTTTAGTAATTCTATAGCGGATTGAGCTGCCTGGAAACCCTTATTTCCCATCTTATTTCCAGCTCTTTCAATTGCCTGTTCAGTAGTATCTGCTGTAATTATCCCATAAGTTATAGGCATCCCAAATTCAAGATTCAACAAAGCAATTCCCTTTGTTACTTCACCTGCAATATAGTCAAAATGAGGTGTTTCGCCTCTTATAATGGCTCCAACACAAATTATAGCATTATACCTCTTCTTTGAAGCAGCCTTCTTTGCAACAATAGGAATTTCAAAAGCCCCTGGTACTCTTAAGACATCAATCTCTTCTTCCTTGACTCCACTCCTAATCAAAGCATCAACAGCACCATCAAGCAACTTTTCTGATATAAAATTATTAAATCTTGAAACAATAATCCCATATTTGAATTCTTTTGAAATTAATTTACCTTTATACTCTTTCATTTTTTACTCCATGTACAAAAAATACCTTAAAATACCTGATATGTCAAGAGTTTAGAAAATTCTTCCTAACAATACGGAACAAATGATAGATCAGAACACCTGTCAAAAATCCGTAGAACATATTGCTGATCAGGGCTATAATGAGTGTTGCAGCCATGGGAATCAGATCACTGCTAAGGCGAATATCTTTGGCAAACCTGGTAAGTTCAATCCCCACAAGAAACATCATTGCACCGATAATAGCTGTGGGGAAAACAGAAAAAAGATTCGCAATAGAAGCGGACAGAAATAAACCTAATGAGATTTCGATAATCCCCTCAATTATGTTTGTCCCGCCCGTTCTAGCACCGAAGTAATACTGCCCGGCCAGACCTCCGGCTCCGTGGCAAAGTGGCATTCCTCCGAAAAATGGGAGGAGAATATTCATAATTCCCATATTCAAAGAGAGACGACTCTCTTTTACAGGTTTATCCGGCCAATATTTTTTAATCAATGACGAAGTGGCTATAACTGCATTGGTCGCTGTAAGAGGAATCTGGGCAAAACCAGCCAGGAGCAGGGCCTGCCAGATTTCCTTAATATGAAATTTAGTTAAGTGTGGAAGCTCAAAGCCAGAATAATTAATCTGAAGCTCACCTTTTATAAATACAATTACTATGCCAATAACCATGAGCACAACAGCAGCAGGGGCATAACGATTCTGCCTCAGAACCAGAACAATAAGAATTGAAATGATGCCAAGTAACCACCAGCTAGAAATCATCTTAAAAGCCTCAACTGCCAGAAGTACACCGAGAGCAACCTGAATACCCCGTATAACTGAAATAGGCGTAATTTTGGCAATCCAGCTCATTATCCCAGTAACTGCAAAGAATATCCAGATAGCACCCATTGCAAATCCTGAAGCATAGACCATTGATGGAGACCAGTGCTGAGCAATAGCAACCACAGCTAAAACCTTCATAGGCTGAACAGGCATGGGCAACCGGTATACAAGGCCGGTTATAATATTTGTCAGACCCATCATAACCAGGAGCCCCGCGGGGTTCAGGCCGCAGACAACAATATAGCCAATCGCAAATGGGAAGAGAGTTCCGAAATCTCCCATAGAACCAGCCAGTTCTCTCAAATTAAACTCAAACGACCTTATCTTCATTTAGTTCTTAAAATCATATTTATTCAAAAATATTTCGCTTCTCTCATCCTGCTACAAAATTATTATATCAATTCAATATATTTGTATCAAGAGTGAGGACCTGACTCCGAATACGAACGATTAATTGTTCTTTTTGGATTTTTGGGCTTCAATTTACAGCCACATTGCCCCACAAGCTCATAATTCGGATCTTTCTTTACAGGAAAACCTTGTTTAACCCAATCCACAACTCCTCCTATTAACATGGATACATTAGTAAAACCTTTCTTAGCAAGAAAAGTCACTACTTCTTTGCTTACCAATCCTACATTATCGGCAAAAATTAGAGGTGTTGATCCGGGTAAAACAGCAGAATTTTTTTTTATCTGCCCGTCTGATATATATAGAATGTCCGGAACATCAAATATTCTATAATTGGTCTCATATTCCTTTCTCATATCTATAAGGATCGCCTTTTTAATCAGTAAAGGATACGCATCTTTGGATGATAAACATCTGATTCCATTCAGTTGAAACCCTTTATTTTCAAAATAATTATTTTTATCTTTTTTCATTTTTTCTCCATTTGACTTTGACATGTTTTTTTGGCGTGAAAGAGGATTATCACCAATCCCGGAATCAGAAAAATCAGATCCCGGATAATCATAACCAGCCAGCTTTCCGGTTCACTAGACGTGGTTGAAAAACAACCGCAGCTTACATCGAATCCCCTGATAGTACTAATACCAATCGCAACCATAAACACCAGTAACAGACCGGAAAGGACAATTGCAGCACTCCGAGTAAATCTACCGAAAATCAATAATAAACCTGAAATCATTTCTACCCAGGGCAGAACAACAGCGAAAATATTTGTGAGGAACTGTGGCAGCAGTTGGTAGTTTGAAATGATTTTGGCAAAACCCTCAGGGTGAGCAATTTTATCCAGGCTGGCATAAATAAACAGTCCACCAAGAACCAGTCGGGATAGTAGTTGAATTGGTGTTTCACTCAGAAAGCTTAAAAATTTATTTTTCAATGTCATATCCTTTCTCCAGCCAATCTTCCATTCCTCCTTTATAAATCATAATACTGTTTACACCTTTTTTATGTAGTTTCATAGCAAGAATAAAGGAATCTTCACAGGAAATGCCGATACAGTAAGTGACGATGATTTGATCACTTTTTAACCGTGACTCAAAACCAGGAAACATATCTTCAAATTTACTCACTGGTAGGCTGACGGAACCAGGAATGTGTCCCTCTTTATAAAGAGATGACTGTCGAGCATCAATGAGGATCGCTTCATGATTATAAACCAGCTGTTTAACGTATTCCGCTTCAACTTCCTGGAAGTAAATATTTGATTGTTTCGGGCTTTTATCTATCTTTTTATCACTTTTTTTGAAAAGCGGCAGGGAATTATTGGAAGCGTTGTTGTACATAATTGCAATGAGACTGCTAACGGTAATGATAGCGAATATTTCGAGAACAGTCCTTTTCATGGTTGTTTAAACCAGTGACTGGTTTTTAAACAGATTTTCACCAGCATTAGCATCACAGGAACCTCGATTAAAACGCCCACAACTGTTGCCAGCGCAGCGCCAGATGACAATCCGAATAAAAGAGTCGCTGTTGCTATTGCAACCTCGAAATGGTTGCTGGCTCCAATCATTGCAGAAGGTGCTGCATCTTCATACTTCAATTTAAGCATCTTTGCACTTCCATACGTCATCCAAAAGATCAGATTGGTCTGAATAAAAAGCGGAATAGCAATCCACAAAATAGTCAAGGGTTTAGTTAAAATAATATCTCCTTTAAAAGAAAAAAGTAAAACCAGAGTGAACAAAAGAGCAACAATTGAAACAGGTGTAAGCAGGTGGAGAAACTTTTCTTTAAACCATTGTTCTCCTTTTGCCTTGATAATTAATTTTCTAGAGATAAATCCAGCCAAAAGAGGCAATGCCACATAAATACTAATAGAAAACAAAAGAGCCTGCCAGGGTATGGGTAAGCGTCCAACTCCAAGGAGAAATCCACCCAAAGGTCCATACAAAACCAGCATGGTTAAAGAATTAATCGCCACCATGACAAGTGTCAGGGCATCATTACCTCTTGCTAAATACCCCCACACAAGAACCATGGCTGTACAGGGGGCAATTCCAAGAAGAATACAACCTGCAAGATAACTCCTCCATAGCGGAATCTCAAGCATTTTCACTCCTTCTCGCAAAACCACTTTCCCCGCTCCATGTATGGTTCCTATGTCCCAATTCGCTCCGGGAGCTAATTTGACCAGATCAGTAGCATCGACTCCAATAAAGGCCTTAAAAAGGAAACCCAGAAAAAAGATAGCAATAATATACATAGTGAATGGTTTCACAACCCAGTTAGCAAATAATGTTAAAGCAATGGGCTTTGGAGTTTTTCCAGACTTTACAACATTAGAAAAATCAATTTTTACCATAATAGGATACATCATAAAAAAAAGGCAAATGGCAATTGGAATGGATATAACTGGAGATTCATTTACAAAAATTGACAACCCATCCAGAAATTTTGCTGTATTTGGTACAACTTTTCCTATAACAATACCTAAAACAATACATAACAAAACCCAAACATAAAGATACTTTTCAAACATATTGAGTTTTCGTTCAATTTTCACATCATTCATAAGCACACCTCCATTACTTAATTTTTATTTAAATGGTTAACATATATATACCACCAATAAGAACAAATATACCACATACCCTTTTGAGTATAATTGTTCCCTTTGATTTTTCTGTCCAGTTCAAATACTTCTGGATCATTTCAGTAAAAGTTCCAGCAAGAACTATCACTAAGCAATGGCCAATCCCATAAAAAAAGAGCAATAAAATTCCGACCAAAATGTTCGTTGAAGATGCTGAAAAGGCAACAGCAAGAATTGGAGCCATATAAGCAAATGTACAAGGTCCAAGAGCAATACCGAATATAAGACCCAGCAAAAATGCTGCCCAGACACCTCTTTTCTTCATTTTTACATCACTCATGCCCGGAAACTGGATATTCAAGATATCTAACAGGTAAAAACCCACTAGGAAGAAAATTCCAGCCACTAAATAATTTCCCCATTTACCGATATCGCCCAGCATACGCCCCATTAGTGAAGTAATAGTGCCAATTGCTCCAATCGTAATGAGGATTCCGAGCGAAAAAGATAGGGAAATAAAAAATGCCCGTTTAATAGGCATTTTCCCTTGCTGGCCGATAAAACCAATAATTAAGGGGATGCTACTTAAATGACAGGGGCTAAGTAAAATACTGAGAATACCCCATAAAAAGGCGCCAAAGAAAGCGATAATTAGCGTGGACTCAATTAGTTGGGTTAGCCAAGTAAATAGGTTTTCGATCATCACCTAACTCCCTTCTGCTTCAAAACTTCGATCAACTCATCTTTTGGAAAAAAACCTTCATGCCGAAAATATTCCTTCCCGTCCTTATCGAGAAATACCTGTGTTGGAATGAGCCGGATTTTATATTTATAAGCAAATGGTTTACCTTCACCGGTCCAAACATCGTGAAAAACCACTTTAACCTGATTACCATATTCTTCTTCGATCTCCTCCATAATGGGTTGCATTTTTTTGCAGGGAATACACCGTACAGAACCCAATTCAACAAAAGTAACCAAATAATTTGTTTCTTTTTTTTTATCACCCTGTTGATCTGTTTTATTTTCATGTTTTTGCCCACATGTGGCAACTATTGTTCCTATTAAGAAAATTAAGATAAAAAATAAGCGCTTTCTATTTATCACTTTACCTCCTTTAAATTTTAGTTTTTTGTCATAATGAATACATTCTATGACAATATTTTTTTGAGATCTTCGGTTTTTGGCACTTTGCCAGCAATTTCAACCTTACCGTTTACTACAAGTGCTGGTGTAATCATAATACCGAAATCCATTATTTCATTGAGCTCAGTCACCTTTTCTATTCTATAATCAATACCCAGTTCTTTTGCTGCTTTCTCTGCCAATTCTTCTAACTTTTTGCACTTGGGGCATCCAGTTCCAAGGATTTTAATATCTTTCATTATTACCTCCTATTTATTTAAAAAAATGATCCATAGATTACTCCGCTAATCGTTGCCATAATAACGACTAGCCCAATATATATCGTTGTTTTTTTTGTACCTATCACACCACGTATAACCAACATATTGGGCAGGCTTAAAGCTGGGCCAGCTAACAGTAATGCCAGAGCAGGTCCCTTGCCCATCCCAGCTCCTATTAGACCTTCCAGTATTGGTACTTCAGTAAGAGTAGCGAAGTACATAAAAGCTCCAACTATTGAAGAAAAAAAGTTTGCAAAAATTGAGTTTCCTCCAACTAAATCCTTTATAATATATGAGGGAATCAATCCCTCATGGTTTGGACGTCCCAACAGTAACCCTGCTGCTAAAACACCTAATAATAGCAATGGAAGGATTTGTTTTGAAAAATTCCATGAAGCCATAGTCCAAACACTAAGCTCTTGTTTTTTAAACCATTGGAAAAGAATAATTATCAATGCAATTAAAAAGATAATAGTGATCCACCATTTATACCTGAAGATAAGAGACCAAAGGCCCACATTATTAGATTGAGGTTTTCCCCAGTTAGCAAAAATCAGGATGCCAATCATAGAGATAAAATATAAAGCATTCTCCCATAATGGTCTTTCTTCTTCGACTATACCAAATTGAAGTCCCCCCTCTTTGTAACGATTTTTTTCTTCTTTTAAAAATATAAAATGCATACATAATCCAATAATAACGCTAAATACTACAGCTCCAACTGCTCTGGCAATGCCAAGCTCAAAGCCGAGAACACGTGCAGTCATAATGATTGCTAAGATATTTATTGCTGGTCCAGAATAGAGAAATGCTATTGCTGGTCCCAATCCAGCACCTCTCTTATGAATTCCTGAAAATAATGGTAACACTGTACATGAACAAACAGCAAGAATAGTCCCAGACACAGAAGCAACCCCATAAGAAAGG
This sequence comes from Candidatus Aminicenantota bacterium, assembly GCA_030612495.1. Taxonomy (GTDB): domain Bacteria; phylum Acidobacteriota; class Aminicenantia; order UBA2199; family UBA2199; genus JAUWNT01. The sequence continues at coordinate 6,429 of JAUWNT010000007.1, read as the reverse complement.
AATTTATTTGCATCAGAACCAAAATATTTAATTACAGAGGCCTGACTCAAAAAAACCGAAATTGCACCTGCTATAAAAAATGCAGGAACTAAGCAAAGCAAAACATGTTCACGCGCATACCATTGTACTAATGCAAGCGCCTCAAAAATTGGCCCTTTAAACGGGATGATATTAATAGGAAAAAAATAACAAACAAGAAATATAATCAATAAAAATAAGAATTTTTTCCATTCTTTCATTTAAAAAGCTCCATCGCATCACTGCATATCCCCATATAGCGATATGCAGGAGATAAAATTTTTTACTTTTTACATATTTGCATTCTATCAACCTTTAAAGACATTTCTCTATCTTTTGATAATAACTGATCTTTTAATAAAATACTTTCTACTATTTCTAATATTTCAGCTATCAATGGATGATTGTGATTCAAACTATATTCAACCCAAAATCCGTTTTTTTCATCTTCAACAAGTTCTGCATCTTTTAAAACTCTCAGATGACCTGAAATGGTAGATTGAGATAATGGCAGTATGGAATTGATTTCACAAACACATAAAGATCTTTGTGATAATATATTGATAATCCTTAAGCGGTTTTTATCACCTAATGCCTTAAATATCTTCTCTAATTTTTTCAGCACATCGCCACCTACCGATATTGTATTATGTTTTATTTAAAATGTCAACAAAAAAATGTAGAAAAGAGAGAAAATTGATTTTTTAATAATTAATTTAAGTTAATTATTTGCCCATCAAAATATTTGCTTCTTTAACAAACTCTATTATCTTATGCTCTTTTTTTAAATCTTGAAGTATTTCATTTATTTTATTTAATAATGCGGAGTTTCCTTTTTTTACAGCAATTGCAGAACCCAACACATCTTCTTCTGCCTTACATTCAATATTAATTAAAGATTTATTTCTGAGTACATACGATTCAGCAACAGGCTTTTCTACAATAATAGCATCAATGCCACCAGTTTTTAGATCTGTGATTAACTCATTTATTGTTCCCTTTTCAATAAACTCTGCTCCTGATATTTTATTACGTGCGATATCTTCTTGAATAGAGCCTTTTTGAGTTCCTACTTTCTTACCTCTTAAATCAGCTATACATGTGATTTTTTCAGTATCTTCAACCCTTATAAGCATATTCTGTATTGCCTGATAATAGACTTCGGAAAAATCAACCACTTTTTTACGCTTTTCAGTTGGGGTCAAACCAGCAATTACTATATCAACTTCTTCAGAATCAAGAGTATTAATTAATTTACTGAAAGTAATATCCTTAATTTCTAACTTTACGCCCAATTTCTCAGCAATCACCTTAGCTATATCAATATCAAGTCCCACGATCTCTTCTTCTTTACTATTCAATAAATGAAACTCATATGGAGGGTAATCAGCACTTGTTCCAACCACAATCTTTCCAGCATCCTTTATTTTTTCAATTTTTGTCAATACTTTTTTTGACTTAGCATCAGACTTACTAAAAGCCAGAAAAGAAGTTAGGAATATAAAAGATATAAATATCGTAAAATAAAAAACAGCACTTTTTTTAAAATTATTCTTTTTTATCATTCATACCTCCATTCATAATATTAATAAAGTAAATGATACAAAATAAATATTTAAAAGTAAAGCCTTACTTGAAAAAAATTATAACACTTAAAGAAAAAAATAGAATTTGATTTATAAGTCCAATTATGGTAATTTAACTATTTTAGAATATAAAGCTAAAATAAAAGTATAAAAGGAGGATGTTTAATGAAAATCAAAATTTACGCAGTTTTAATTTTAGCACTATTTTTCTTTTCTTCCTGTGGGGAAAAAACAGAGAACAAAGGAATAAAATTAAAATTAGAAATTTTACCAAAAACCATAACAGATTTTTTATATGCTAAAATAAATTATAGTTATAACCTGACTGAAAAATTTTCCAGCCTAAAAAAAGATTATACTGTTTTTGTTCATTTATGGCGTTTAAAAAATAAAGAGATGCTTCTCCAGGATGATCATATTCCAGAGATAGATACATCAAAATGGAAAAAGGGAGACAAATTTGAGTATTCAAGAGAGATATTTATACCTAAATTCCTTGATGAAATCGATATTGATTTTGAGGGATATGAAGAGATCAAACTAACAGTTGGATTATATGATCCGAAAAGCCCCGAAAATAAAATAATTCTATATAAAAAAATATTGAATATTCAACCTGCTTCTGTAACTGCTCCGGAAATACTTTATTCTGAAGGTTGGAATAATATAGAAACAAATATTCAAATAAAAAACCCGGACGAAAGAAAATGGAAATGGACAACCAGAAAAGCAGTATGTATTATTGAAAACCCAAAAAAGGAATCAGTTTTAATAATCAGAGGTGGTGTTAACAAATCTAAATTTAAAGATCAAAAAGTTATTATAAAAATAAATGATAAAATATTAAATGAAGAGTTTGAATTTATTCCTGAAACCGCGAAGTTTAAAAGAAAGTATATTATTTCGCCTGAACAAATGGGTAATGATTATGAATTTAAATTAACCATTGAAACAGACAAAACATTTGTGCCTTCAACAACAAATCCTGCTACTAAGGATAATAGAGAACTTGGTATACAAATATATTTTCTCTACTTTAGAGAGGCATTAAAGTGATCAGAACAGAAATTTTAGGAACAGGCTCTTATTTACCTGAAAAAATAGTAACAAATAAAGATTGGGAAAAAATGGTTGATACTTCAGATGAATGGATAACTACGCGAACAGGAATAAAAGAGAGACATTTTGCTGCAAAAGATCAAGCAACATCTGATCTTGTTGTTGAAGCCTCAAAAAAAGCTATTGAAGATGCTAAAATCAATAAGGAGGATATTGATTTAATTATTGTAGGTACAATTTCAAGTGATAATGCATATCCTTCAACAGCGAATTGGGTACAAAAAAAATTAGGAATCAAACCAATTCCATCTTTTGATATAAGTGCAGCATGTTCCGGATTTCTATATGGATTGATAGTAGCTGACTCTTTTATTAAAAGCGGAGCTGCAAAAAAAGTTTTAGTAGCAGGTGCTGAAATTATGACAAGAATTATGAACTGGGAAGATAGGAATACATGTGTACTGTTTGGTGATGGTGCAGGTGCTGTTGTTTTAGGTCCAACAGATGAAGATAAAGGAATTCTATCAACATATTGGGGTGCAGACGGAAACCTGGGAGATTTATTAAAGCAACCTGCTGGCGGAAGTGCAATGCCAGCAACTCATGAAACAGTTGATAAAAAATTACACGCTATTTATATGGAAGGCAATAAGATTTTCAAGCATGCGGTTTTAAAGATGCAAGAAGCAGCAATAAAGGCTCTTGAGCTTGCAAATTTAACTGGTGAAGATGTTGATCTCTATATACCTCATCAAGCAAATATAAGAATAATAGAAGCAACAATAGAAAGGGCAAAAATTCCTTTGGAAAAAACCTTTATAAACATAGATAAAATCGCAAATATTTCTTCTGCGACTATACCAATAGCTCTTGACCAAGCCAAAAAAGCAGGTAGAATAAAACCTGGTGACAATGTTTTAATGTCAGCTTTCGGAGGAGGTTTAACCTGGGCAGGAATAGTAGTTAAATTTTAACAAATAAACAAAGAATCCTATTAAATTTTTCTAAATAATAAAATGTGTCTGTAAATATAAATTAGTTATAATACTTTACTTTTTATACATATTATCCCAATGCTCTGGCTCATCTTTTAACCATTTATCAAACCAGGCAATTATTGTTCGCATCCACTGCACCCTTTTTTTATACCCCATAATAAAATGTTGCTCTCCCTCAAAAGTCACCAATGCAACTTCTTTTCCAAGAAGTTTTAGTGCAGCAAACATCTGATAACTTTCACCTGGAGGTACATTGTTATCAACATTTCCATGCAATAACAATAAAGGTTTATTTATTCTGTCAGCCATATATAGAGGACTGTGCCCAACATAAATATCTTTCCTGTTCCATGGGAAGCTGTTTGCAGTTGCCACCCCACTATAGTCATATCCCCAATCACCAACTCCCCAGTAACTTGTTAAAGAACTTATTCCTGCATGAGATATGAAAGCTGAAAAAATATCTGTTTGAGTTGCAAGGTATTGAGTTAAAAAACCACCATAAGAAGCTCCTATTGCTCCAATTTTTTTTGGATCAATATACTTATGACATCTTATAAGCTCTTTCACACCATAAATAATCTCTTTTGAAGTCACTTTTCCCCAGTCATTTACATGAATAGAAGAAAATTCCTGGCCAAACCCTATAGCTCCACTTGGTTGTAATACATAAACTATATAGCCCTTTGCTGCATACCAATTTTTCGGATATCTTCCCCCAAAATCTCTTGTAACTGGTGAAGTACCTCCATAGTAATATACAATACATGGATACTTCTTGTTCTTATCAAAATTAACAGGATAGTATATCCTGCCTATTATCGTTTTTCCCTCTTTAGTTTTAAAATTCCAGTTTTCAACTCTTCCTAACTTTACATATTTAAATTCCTTTTTATTGTAATCTTTCAAAACTACAGATTTACCTGAAGATAAATTTAGCTTATACAATTTAAAGGGTTCTGAACAACCAGAGCCCCAATATACAGCTATATTCTTTAATTTTGAAAAACTAACAGCCCTAACAACTTCAACAGGAGTATTAATTCTTTTAAAAACTCTCTTTTTTTGAGAAAACTTAAAAATCCTTGTGCAAGAACCATCTGTAGCACAGAAATGTATATTTTTATTAAAAGAATTCCAGGATGCAAAATCAATTGAAGGATTAAAATCTCTGGATATAGGCTTTGCTTTTTTTGTATTTAAATCATATAAAAATGCCTGTATGTCATAATCATTTGGGATTATATCTTTCTTCAATTTATTGCCAATCCCTTTAAATGATGACGGACCTCCAAGTACAAGCAATTTTTTTGAATCTGGAGACCATGAAACATTATACAGCCAATTGCTTTCAATTAATTTTTTTATATGAAATCTATTTACATAAAATAAATATGAAATGAATTTATGATAAGGCCTGTTTTTGTTATCACTTATCTCCTTCATAAATAAGGCTTTTTTACTATCCGGGCTTATAAAAACAGATTCAAAATTTTCTTCAAAATCTGAAATTTTATGTGTCACACCTCCGTCAGTATAATAAATATACATTGAATATTTACGCCCGGAAAATCCAGCCCTATCAATAATCTCCTTAATATTTCTGTAACCCTCTTTGTCTTTCCTTTGTATATAAACTGAATATATTAAAAATGAATTATTATTTGCCCACCATAACTTTGATAAATTTTTAATTTCTCTTATCAAACATCTTTGTCTATTATTATTTAAATTGTAAATGAAGACAGAACTTATCTCTTTTTTAGTTTTAATATAAGAGAAACTAATTGAATTATTTAACCATTTAAACCCTTTTATTTTAGCAAGATTTTTTGATGAGAAAAGGGTTCTACCAGTTTGTGTGCTCAAAATCTCTACCCAACTTTGCTTTTCCTCTCTTTTTTCTTCTATTTGTGTTAAAAAAACTGCTACAAGTTTCCCATCTGGAGAAACAGAAGTCCTTCTCACATTTTTTATATTTAAAATATTTTCTTTATTAAGTCTATGATAAGGGGTTAAAGATATTTCATTCACAAATGATTTCTTATTCTCTAAAAATGCACTGAGTCTAAAAGATTTATCTTTTGGTAAAACAACTTTTAATATCAAAATGTGTTTTGTGTTTATAAGGTTTAAACCAGCACTTATTTCATTCCCTGATTTTGAGGTTTCAATTAAATTTCCATCAAGAAAAATAGAAATGGGTACATCTATATTCTTTATCAACAATTTTGTCTGAAGCCATTTGAAATTCTCAATGTACGTTGCAAAATAGAGTATCTGAGTTTTAGAAGGATTAAATCTCTGTTTTTCAAAAACCCTCCAATACAGCTTTTTATTTCCAAGCCATTCCACTCTTTCTCCTTTCAATGGACGCATCAAAGACAAGGGGATAAAATTAAATTTCAATATACTTTTTTCACTTTTCAATACTTCTTTTTCAACACCCGGTATTTGTGCAGGCCCCAGAACAAGCCATTTATCAATTTTTTGTAAGTGTAAATTCTCTGAATAAATATAAAAATGAGAAAATGACAAAAAGCTTAAAATAAAAAGAATAAAAAATAGTTTAAACCTCATTTCTACTCCTAAAAATCTATTTAATATAGTATTGATTAAGAAAAAACTTTAAATCTTACAAAACTATTTAAATGTCTCGACTTTTTTCTTTAAAAGCTCCCATTCATACTCAACATTTTTTTGAATGAATTTATAACCATCTTCCTTAAGATGACGAAATCTTCCCTGTAGTTTTAAATATTCATCTA
>JAUWNT010000271.1 GCA_030612495.1 Candidatus Aminicenantota bacterium | reverse complement strand
ATTTGAAAGAAAAACGAAAGTCAAGCTATAATTTGATTTTTTGGGCTTTTTTTATTATTTTTGCCTTTTTTTAGGGGTTTTTGGCTTTTAAATTGTTTGTCTTTTGACATTTCGACTCTTCGACACCTCAACATTTCGACTATTTAATTTTTACTTTTTTAACTCAAAACTCAAAATTAATGCTAACATGAAAGACCTGTACTCAAGTCCTTCCAAATAATAACTAATCAATTGTATTCGTATCTTTTGAATCGAATTCTTTTATCTTATTTAACATATCCTCCGGAAACTCGCCCATTTTACCTTTGGAATTGACCACGAAATTTACGGTTTCCGCTTCAAAAACAACCTTCCCCGAATCTTTATGCGTACACACATAAGTAAACGCAATACTCCGATGATTGATGTTTTTCAGCTTAGTGTTGACAACTACGACATCCCCGTAAGTGCAGGGAGTTTTGCACACCAGGTTGACCCGAACAATCACAAGGAGTACATCTGACTCTTTAAATTCGTTTTGCGTTAACCCACACTTTTTTAAATAGTCGACACGGCACTCCATAAGCCAATTTAAATAATTAGGGTGCGATGCAATCCCGTATGGATCGCATTCTGTAAAGCGTACAAGGAAACTTGTCTTACTCATTTTATAACTACCTTTCTATTTTTATCCTTTAAAATTAAAATGTCAAGTGCCGATATGTATGTTTTTATTTCTGATATTATTTTTAATCGGGCGATTACATGGAATTGCCCCTACACATTACTGTTTTTGCTGATTGCTGAATGCTGAAAGCTGAACGCTTCTTCCACATCCAGCCATTTACACATCTACTCATCCACCCATCACTATTTAATTTTTCCTCTAACCACGATTTTGTTTTTTGACGTTTCAACTTTTTAACTTTTAGACGATTTGACATGAGATATTCTGCATTCAGTTTTTCACCAAATCCCAATCCCCAAATCCCAGATCCTACTTTTTTGTTTTTTTTCAACTCAAAACTTAGAACTTAAAACTATTTAATTTTTCCTCTAACCACTGGCCTCTCACCTCTTACCTTTTTACTTTTCCCTTGTTACTTGTAGACATCTCCTCTTGTATCAATTTTGATCACCTTAACAATATCCTTTTCAAATGAATATATAATCCTGTACTTACCTATTCTCAATCTAAATATGTTTTTAATTTTATTACCTTTCATTTTTTTTATATCACCTTTAAAGGGCAATTTTTCGATACTTTCCACAATGTTTTTTACAACATCTTTTTTGATCTTCTGTAAGTGTTTTATGCTTGTTTTACTGTAATATATTTTCATAAATCGAGAATTTTCTTTGTCTCATCAGATGAAATAAATTTATCTTTTGAAAGTATCTCTAAAATCTCTTTTTCATCACTTACAGACAATAATAACATCTCTTTTTTTTCCATTTTATTTTCCATCCAATCTTTTAAAGATTTTCTAATTATCTCAGATATACTCTCCTTTCTAAAAAAAGCCATAGCTCTCGCCTTTTCATATAACTCTTCGTCAATTGTAATATTTAATCTCTTCATAATTTTTCTCTCCAATACACATATACATATATACATCATTGTGTAT
>JAUWNT010000197.1 GCA_030612495.1 Candidatus Aminicenantota bacterium | reverse complement strand
GAATGTTACAAAAAATAGTAAAATTAAAACTGATAATATTTTTTTCATTTATCCTCCTATTTTTTTCTAATATTTTAAATTAGAGATTTAATGATTATAAAATTAAATAGATAAAATATCAATAAAAAAAGATCTTTTCTTATAATATAAGGGGTCAGGTCTCAACATTAGACATTCAGATATAATCAAAACGGGCAACCGCAAGGGATTGCCCCTACAAAAAAATAATGATTTTGATAAAATTGTAAGGGTTCAAAATTTTGAACCCCTTTCAGTACATTAATTGACATAAAAAATTCCGTATGCTTTAATAGATAATATAAAAATGAGTTATGTTTATAGCAGATATAAACACAATGTGCTTATCCTGCTAATATGGAGTGATAAGAACAATGAATTTATATACTAGTTTTAAGCGGAATAGCAAAATAAATTAAGGAGGTAAACCATGGCTTTTAAGGCATTATTTCTGGCACATGCCCCTGATGCAGATTATGAAAAACATAACAATGTTATTGATACAGGTAAGTATAAGCTTTTTACAGTTGTGGTAAAAAATCAAAACGAAGCAATAAAAGTGTCTAAAAGTATCTATAAAAAAGAGAAGATAGATGCTATTATGCTTTGCCCCGGTTTTACACATAATGATGTATCAGAAATATTTCAAGCACTTGAGGGTAAAGTATCTGTTAATGTTGCAAGAGGAGATGGGCCTAGTAATAAAATTTCTCAGCCAAAGATTCAAAGAGAATACTTCAATAAGTAAAATGAGAAGAACACATAACAAATTGTTAGCGCATAACAAAAAGTGTATACAAGCAACTAAATAAATGGACTCTTATAAAAAACTAAATTGGAATGTTTATAGTGCTATTGTGGCGCCACCTCTAATCATTATAGTGTGTTTTACTATTTTACTCCCAAATGCAAATACAAAAAGTGAAGGATTTTACTCTTTACCTATCTATTTGTTAATAATTATTGCATCTTCATCATTACTCTTTTGGGTTTTTAAAATTTTATCTATAAAAAAGAAACAAATGAAAAAATTAACCTTGTATATTGGATTTCTATCTTTCACTATTGGATTATCAGCAACTATTCTTTTGGTCTTTTTGTCGTTATTTAAACTATTTTTTCCAACCACATTGTTATCAACAAAATTTGAATATCAAACTGATTTTACTTACTGGTTGGTAAGTCTATGGTCAATTATTGAAGGAATACATCATTACATTTACCGTTTGTTATACACAAACAATACTTCTCAAAACTTTGGTGGCGCTATTGGAATACAGTTACATAAATTAAAACAAAAGTTATATTGACATCAGGAATTTTTTATATCAATATAATATCTTATACATAACAATATAAAAGAAGTTATGTGTAAAAAAACGAAATGATAAATATAATAGAAAACAAACACAATTGTTTATATTCCGCCAATTTGGCGGTGTAAGAGCAATGAATATATACGGACGTTAGATGAAATCGTTGTTCATTGAGGAAGGAAGTGTATTATGAACAAAAATTTTTCCTATTGTTTGTTGGTAATTGGATTGCTTATTTTGGAGATACTAACAATAAGTTGTGAAAGAGTGGGGAAAGGCGCTGTAAAAAAAGAAGAACTCCCAAAAATTGAGGAAGTAAAACCATTGAGGAATGCTATAGAGATAAACGCAGAAGGAGAAGTGCTGCATTATCAAAGAGAATCTTTTTGGAATGATGAAGATTTTTCCAAGCTCTTAGAATTGAAAGAAGAAATTGAGGCTAAGGAGATTGATTCTTTTAAAAAAATTCTGGAAAGATATAACAGATATGCTGTTAATCATAAGATAGAATTTGATGAATCAAAAAATTCAATAGTTTTGATCTGCTATATAAAAGGTGCAAAAGAAGGATATTGGTTTGATTTTGATTGGTTCTTAAGAGCTTATGACTTAGATTTTATTGATAGTCACTTCCAAAGAAAAGAAAAGGAACTTTACTGGGAAGGGAAAGTTGAACGAGTTAAAACAACGATAAGTATAAAGTTCCCTTACTCTATCTCTAACTGTCATGAGCATGTCTGGCCAGCGAGATAAAAATGATAGTAGTAAAATGTGCTCAATGCAAAAGGAGAATTTTCAAATATCAAAAGATTGGGAAAGGCCGCCTATGGCACTCCTGGAAGGACCGAATAATCGAGGATTATAGCGTTAAAGATGGAAATGAAGTTAAATGCCAGTGCGGTAATTTAATTGGCATTGTTGAAGGAAAATGGATTAAGATGAAACAATATTCTTTTACATATTCAGGAACAAGAACAAGAAAATAGGAGGTAAGAGTGAAGGTTACAATAATCTATGACAATACAGTATATAAAGAGGGACTTCAGGCCGACTGGGGGTTTTCTTGTTTGGTAGAAGTAGAGGATACCTCAAAAATCCTTTTTGATACTGGAACAAATGGTTCCATACTGCTTTCCAATATGAAAAAAGTTGGCATTGATCCCAAATCTATTGATGAGGTTTTCATTTCCCATGCCCATTTTGATCATACAGGAGGTCTCTCCACCTTTCTTAATGTAAATAGCGATGTCAAAGTTTATGTTCCTGTTTCATTCAGAGGGATTCGTGGTGCAAAGGAAGTAATCTCTGTAAGTGGATCCTTGAAAATCCATGAAAATGTTTTCTCTACCGGAGAACTCGACCACATAGAACAATCCATGGCAGTTAAAATAGACAAGGGGATAGTTTTAATTGTAGGATGCTCGCATCCAAAGATGGCACATATTCTTGACGCAGGTTCACAATTTGGGAAGGCTTATGCGATTATTGGTGGTTTACACGGATTTAGAGAATATGATTTGTTTAAAGACTTAGAACTGATTTGCCCTACTCATTGTACCCAATATAAAGCAGAGATAAGGTCTTTATATCCTGAGAAATATACCGAAGGTGGAGTAGGAAGAATAATCGAATTTTGAAAAATTCGAGGACAGCAACTTCATCTAAACAGCATATACGGTTCACTTCGTTCGCCCAAATTTCGGCTTCGCCTCGCACTAGGCATATGCCAGAACCGTTGAAGAAAGAATAATAATAAAAAAACACATAACAAATCGTTTCATCTGATGTTTTTCCACTGCGCTTCAAAATGCAAGTTAACTCACATTCTATAGAAAGAACATGTTTTTTGTAAAATTTACAAAAGTTTATTGACATTAAAAATTATTTGTATCAATATAATAATGTATACATAAAAAGGAGTTATAAATAAAAAGGAGATAAGAATGAATGGCAATCCATTAAATATTATTAAAGAATCAGATCTATCATTATTTGAACAAATTGGAAATGCAGGTAAATTGGCATTTAAAGATGGGGAAATTTCGAAAAAGAACAAATTACTCATTGCTTTA
>JAUWNT010000109.1 GCA_030612495.1 Candidatus Aminicenantota bacterium | reverse complement strand
CCTTCCTCAACCTCGCGCTCTTTGAATCCCAATTCAGATAAATTTAATTTATCTACAAATTCTCTAATAAACCGTGATGGGTGGTCTGGGGGAATCCATTCCTCAATTGACGGGGGTAATAAAAAACGTTTACTATAATCGGCTTTTATTTCATTTTTCATGCCTTTATTATATCATTTTTTAAACCTAAAAAACACCCTTTTTATCAATTATATCAATATTATTGAAACATTTTTCGCAATCACTTTGGCTAATATTTAAAATTGTTATTGATTGAGTTTTGAGACAGCCACGTAGACTTGACCCCTAGCATATCTTCATAAATACTTGACTAAATGGGGAAAATGAGAGAAAATAACAGATAAAATTTTTTGGAGTTTAAAATGTCAGAAGAAAAAAAAGTTAAATGGAAAGACACACTGAATTTGCCCAAAACAAATTTCCCAATGAAAGCTCAATTGAACAGAAGAGAACCTGAAATATTAGAGAAATGGGAAAACATGGATATTTATAGAAGCATTTTGGAAAAAAGAAAAGATGATCCTATTTATATTCTTCATGATGGTCCCCCATATGCTAATGGGAACATTCATCTTGGTCATGCTCTTAACAAAATTTTAAAAGATTTTATAGTAAAAACAAAATCCATGGAAGGTTTTAAAGCTCCTTATGTACCCGGGTGGGATTGCCACGGGCTTCCAATAGAACTAAAAGTTGACCAGGAGTTAGGCTCAAGCAAAAAAGATATGAGTGTCCTGGATATAAGACATAAATGCAGAAATTATGCAGAAAAATTCTTAAAAATACAAAAAAAGGGTTTTAAAAGACTTGGAATTTTTGGGGACTGGGAAAACCCCTATAAAACAATTGACCCAACCTATGAATCCTCCATCATAAAATACTTCAAATCTTTTGTAAAAAATAAGAGTGTAATTCGGAAAAAAAGACCTGTCTTCTGGTGTAATTCATGCCAAACCGCTCTTGCTGAAGCAGAAGTTGAATATTCCAATCACCTTTCTTCATCTATTTATGTAAAATTTTTACTAAAAGACATACCTGATTTCCTGGGAAAGTACAAAAACAAGGAAATATTTGTAGTAATATGGACAACAACACCATGGACAATACCTGCAAACCTTGCTATAGCACTTCACCCAGACTATGATTACTCCTTATTTGAAATGAAGGGAGAATACTATATTTGTGCAACAAGGCTAATCCCTGTTCTGGCTGATATTCTAAAAACAGATTATAAAAAAATAATTGAATTCAAAGGATCCAAATTAAATGGATTAAATACTATCCATCCTCTTTACAATAGAAATTCTTTAATAATTAATACAAATTATGTTGAACTTGACTCTGGCACAGGATGTGTCCATACAGCTCCCGGTCATGGTGAAGATGACTATAGAGCAGGCTTGGAATACAATCTTGATATCTATTCACCTGTAGACTCTAAGGGCCACTTTGACAATACAACTGGAAAATATGAAGGGAAAGAGATTTTTAAAGCAAATTCAGAGATCATTCAGGATTTAAAAAATAATAACCGCCTTATGTATGAAACTCAAATTGAACATTCATACCCACATTGTTGGCGTTGCAAAAAACCAGTAATATTTAGAGCAACTGAGCAATGGTTTATATCAATAGATACGGCTGATTTAAGAAAAAAGGCATTAAATGAGATAAAAAAGGTAAAATGGTATCCAGCATGGGGTGAAGAAAGAATCTCAAACATGGTCGAAAACAGACCGGATTGGTGTATCTCAAGGCAACGTGACTGGGGAGTACCAATCCCTGTATTTTTCTGTAAAGATTGCGGAGAAGCCCTATTAAGTATTGAAGCAATTGATAAAATTGAAAAAATATTTAATGATTTAGGTTCAGATTCATGGTATAAAGAAGAGATCTCTGAGTTTTTACCTGAAGGTATAACATGTAAAAAATGTGGATGTAAAAATTTCGAAAAAGGGAAGGATATATTGGATGTATGGTTCGAATCAGGATCATCTTTTTCAATACTTGAAAAACTTCCAGGACACAAATTCCCTGCTGATATGTATCTTGAGGGGGGTGACCAATATAGAGGATGGTTCCATTCATCTTTATTAGTAGCTATAACAACAAAAGATCAATCTCCATATAAAACAGTTATCACACATGGCTGGGCTCTTGATGAGCATGGAAAAGCAATGTCAAAATCTCTTGGAAATATAATAGAACCCCAGAGCATAATAGAAGAACAAGGTGCTGAAATACTCAGATTGTGGGTTGCAATGGTTAATTATAAAGAGGATGTAAGGCTGGGTAAAGAAATACTTTCAAGAGTAATTGAAAGCTATAGAAAAATAAGAAATACCTGGAGATTCATGCTTGGAACTATATCTGATTTCAATCCGGAAAAAGACTCAATTCCTGATGAACATTTAAGAGAAATTGACCTATTCATACTTTATAAACTTCAAAAATTAAAACAAAAAATATTTGAGGCATATACTAATTATGAATACCATATAATCTATCATACAATTTCAAATTTCTTTACAATTGACTTAAGCTCCTTTTATTTACATGTTATTAAAGATAATCTTTATTGTAATTCACCCAATTCTAAAAAAAGGCGATCAACACAAACAGTTATTTTTAAATTATTAAAAGAGACTATCTTACTCATAGCTCCAATACTTTCTTTCACAACAGAAGAAGCCTGGGAAAATATGCCTGATTTCGAAGGGAAGGAAAACTCAGTTCATTTAAACCTATTTCCCAAAATTGAAAAAAAATACCTGAATATAATAGATAATGATAAGTGGGAAAAAATTATAAAGCTCAGAGACAAGATTCTCAAGGAAATAGAAAATGCAAGAGATGCTAAAATCATAGGCGACTCACTTGAGGCTGAAATAAATTTAGATCTAAATGATGAGTATTACAATCTTGTTTCATCTAACATCAAAATATTTAAGGAGATTCTTGTTGTTTCAAAAATTAATTTAAAAAAATCTGAAAAAGAAAAAATTTCTATCCGAAAATCTAATGGGAAAAAATGTCCAAGATGCTGGAACTGGTTTTTGGATGATACAGGTGAAAACAAATTGCCTGAACTCTGCCCAAGATGTTCTTTAGAAATTGAGGAGTTGAATTTTGATCCTGAATAACAAAAAAAAATATCTCTTAATTATAGGAATAATTATATTCCTTGACCAGATTTCAAAATTTGTTATTAAAACAAACTTCAACTTTTATGATAATATTACAATTTTTAAAGGATTCTTTCAACTTTTCTATGCCCCTAATTCAGGTGCAATATGGGGCATCTTTAACAATCAATCAAACACAATTATTCCTAAAATAATAACACTTATCTCAATCATTGCTGTTTTGATACTTATTTTCTTCTTCTTAAAAGTAAAGAGCAATCATAAGCTAGAACTCACATCTCTTTCATTTATTATTGGAGGGGCAATAGGAAATATAATTGATAGAATTTCTCAAGGTTTTGTTGTGGATTTCCTTGATTTTTATATAAAAGGTTATCACTGGCCAACTTTTAATATTGCAGATAGCCTTATTACAATAGGAGTTGTTATTCTTGCGATCTCAATATGGAAAGGCGAAAAATCTCTTAAAACTTAAGGAGCACAGGAGGTAAAATGCATCCGATTTTAATAAAAATAGGCCCAATAACAATTTACACTTATGGTTTCTTTTTTGCATTAGGGATTTTATCTGGACTTATGTTGAGTTTAAAACTTGCAAAAAAAGAAAATATAGATAGAAGAAAAATATCCGACTTAATATTCTATACAATTTTAATAGCACTTATTGGTGCAAAACTATCCCTATTTTTTCATGAAATCAAGTATTACTTAAAATACCCATCCGAAATAAAATACCTTCTAACTTCTGGAGGCACATTTTATGGAGGCTTAATTTTTGGATTAATTTTTGCTTTCTGGTATATAAAAAAACATAAGCTTAACCTCAAAGCTATATTAGACATTGCTGGGCCTTCGATTGCTCTGGGTCATTTTTTCGGAAGACTTGGATGTTTTTCTGCTGGATGTTGTTTTGGAAGACCAGCAGGAGATTCAATAATTGGAGTAGTATTTAAAAATCCTTTTGCTGGTAGCCACACAGGAGTCCCGTTAAATACTCCAATATATCCAACTCAATTAATGGAGTCAATATTAAATCTTCTGAATTTTATAATTCTCTTTTTTACATTTAAAAAGAAAAAATTTGAAGGTCAAATCTTTGTTATGTATATTTTTAATTATTCTATTATAAGATTCTTTGTAGAATATTTTAGAGGTGACTTAGATAGAGGATATATTTTTGGAGGAGTTAGCCATACATTCACAAGTCTTTCTGTTCCACAATTCATAAGTATTATTGGAATCATAGCCTCTTTCATTCTATATTTTAAGTTCAAAAAAAAAAGTGGCAAAAAATATAATAATTAAAGCGAAGAGACCATGTTCTAGAATAGATATTTTTGTAAGTGAATCTTATAAAAATATATCAAGATCAAAAATAGAAAAACTAATAAAAAGCAACAAAGTTAAATTAAACAATAATCTTATTAACAAAAAAAATAAAGAAATCCAAATTGGAGATATTGTTGAAATAGAATTACCTGAAATTGAAAAAATAAATTTTCATCCTTCTTTCAAATTAGAAAAGCTCTTTGAAGATGATTACTTATTAATAATTGATAAACCTTCAGGTATATCAGTCCACCCTGGAGCTGGTAAATATCAGGAAACAATATTAGATGTTTTTAGATATTTTTATCCTGAGGTAAATAATATAAAAGATAATGAGCGCCCAGGGATCATTCATAGAATTGATAAGGATACATCAGGGATTCTCCTTTTGGCAAAAGATGAGATTACTATGAAACGAATGCAGAAAAAATTTAAAAGAAGAGAAATAAAAAAAAGCTATTTTGCATTAGTATCAGGTAAAATGAGATACAAAAATGGAACCATAAATGCTCCAATTGCAAGAGATCGTAGAAGAAGAAATAGATTTAGAGTATATCAAAATGAAGATATTGAAAATAGCAGAGACTCAGTAACAGAATATTCGGTAATATATGAATTCGAAAATTTCTCTTTTGTAAAAATTTTCCCTCACACAGGCAGAACACATCAGATTCGAGTTCACTTTTCATTCTCAGGCAATCCCATATTAGGAGATAAGATTTATGGAAACTCAAAAAGCTTTGAACGTCTGGCACTTCATGCATATTCTATCAAATTCCATCACCCCATATATAAAAACCTTATCACATCATATTCAACATTACCTGAGATATTTAGAAAATATATACAAGAAGAATTCTTAAAACAATAAAATCCTCGTTTTCTTGCTTTGAAAAAAGGATAAGAAATAAGTAGAGCAAGAATATTTAACAAGATAAATAAAAAGAAGAGACATGACCTCTATTTTTTGGTATATTGCACCTAACATCCCCAGCATACACGACATTGCGACCGTAGGGCGGTTATTACCCGAATATTACAGTGCTTTTTAATATTCGTCATAATCTACTTCGAACTCAATTTCCAAACCGTCTGGCAGATATGTTTCAACATCTACACCCTCAACATAGAAATGGCAATTGGGACAGTGAAGACACTTTGGATCTGGATAACCTCCCGAAATGTAGCCTTCTCCACTGCCATCCTCAACATCGTAATCCGCTTCCCAATCCCAGAAAGCCAAAAAGAGCTCGCCACACACCGGGCACTCCACCTCTGTTTCCTCCTCTGCCAACCTATTGTAACGATCTGGGAAGTGCCACTTCTTACGACAAAGCTCCGGATTTTTAGAAAAAAGTTTTAGATGTTCTTCAAAGCGACGCTGTAATTCCAATGAATGTCCTTGTTTGATTGCTCGATCCAATCTCTTAACTTTCTCTAATAGATTATTGTCGAAAAAATCAGTATCATTTTCCCCCAAAATGTCCGTTATGAATTCTCGTAGACATGGAATGAGCTTGGCCGACATTTCCCCCACAACTTTCTGAAGAAATTCTTCATTTCTGTCCCAGTGATGCTCAAGACTATTCCGAAGTGCATAGACTTGATTGAAATGGGTGAAGTTAAAGCTGGTACCTATCGGCAATGTTAGTTTTACTCTTTCCAGTGCCTCTTTGAACGATATCGTGTGCGCGAGAACTTCTCGCTCTTTTCGTCGCTGTTCTATCGATTGGTCACTTTGAAGTGGAATTTCACGGATACAACAATAATCTTCGATCTTCTTGGGGAGTGGATACAAAAGCAATGGATCAATCTTTAATAAACGAAGCTTGAGCAAGTGCTCTATAGCTCTGTTTAGTGAGCAAACAACAGTTGCCGATGAGCCAAACCGATCATCCATCCAAACAGAAACTTTTGCCTCAAGATCTACGTACATTTTTATGGCGGTATACAGATATGCTTTGGCTGCTTGGCGTAGATTTCTAGTTGAACTTTCCTTTCGGAATTTTTTTAAATCATATTTTTGATTAATTGTCATTTCTTTAACCTATTACAGCCTTTCGACTAACGTTTTGTGGATAAAAAAAGTTGCCGAAGGCAAATTTGGGTGAAAGTACACAGCACCGTAGCCTTTTATCCTTTGTTAGGCAACGATACTTACCGGTTTCTATTCCGCTCATTTATTAATTATTTTAAATAATTTATTGGATAAATTCTTGTCCAATTCTTTGAGAATCTTGTACTCTTCCAGCGCAGAACCCTTGTCTCCATTAAAAAAATAAACCACGCCCAGCAAACAATGCGCATCGGCATCATCAGGCTTTATACGTATAACCTGCTTGCATGCTTTAATTGCTTCTGTGTATCGTCCAAGTTTGCCATAAGCCAAGCCCAGATTGTAATGCGCCTTGGCAAGATCAGGTTTTATACGGATAGCTTGCTTGTATGACTCTATTTCTTCTGTGTAGCGTCCAAGTTTGACATAAACCACACCCAGATTGCAATGCGCATCGGCATCATCAGGCTTGATGCGGATAGTCTGCTTGTATGAATCTATTGCCTCTGTGTAGCGTCTAAGGTTGCTATAAGCTACTCCCAGATTGTAATGCGCCTTAGCATGATCAGGGTTTATACGGATAGCTTGCTTGTATGACTCTATTTCTTCTGTATAGTGTCCAAGTTTGCCATAAGCCAAGCCCAGATTGTAATGTGCCTTGGCATAATCAGGTTTTATACGGATAGCCTGTTTAAAAACTTTAATTGCTTCTGTGTATCGTCCAAGTTTGAAATAAACAAAGCCCAGATTGTAATTCGCATCAGAATCATCAGGCTTTATACGGATAGCCTGCTTAAAATCTTTAATTGCTTCTGTGTAT
>JAUWNT010000254.1 GCA_030612495.1 Candidatus Aminicenantota bacterium | reverse complement strand
GAATTTCATAAAAACTAATCAAGATATTGATTTAAATTACTTAAATATAGTGATTTTTAAAAAATGTGAGTATAATGCTCAAAAAAAAGGCCTAAAACACTGGTTTTAGAATGGTTATGAGACAGCCACCTTTATTTGACATTTAACATGCAAATTGATACTATACTTATATGAGTAGGCCGTTACGAATTGAATATCCTGGTGCTTGGTATCATGCGATGAACCGGGGGAGGCGATCGGAAAAGGTGTTCTTAAAAAAAAGAGATTATCAAACTTTTATTGAACTATTGAAAGAGGCGTCTGAGTTATGGACAGTTAATATAGCAGCATTTTCATTAATGCCAAATCATTATCATTTGCTAATCCATACTCCAAAAGGAAATCTATCCCGATTTATGCGACATGTAAACGGCGTTTATACCCAACGGTTTAATAAAAATAACAAGTGTGAAGGAAATTGTTCAAAGGCCGGTATAAATCAATCATAGTGGATGGGGATAGTTATCTACTGCAATTGCTCAGGTATATACACAGAAATCCAATAAGAGCTAAAATAGTTAAAAATCTTAATGATTTTGAGTGGAGCAGTCACCAGGGATATATTTCTAAAACCAATGATTGGGATTGGCTGTATAAAGACTTTATATTATCTATATTCTCAAATAACAAGAAGAATCAGCTTATTGAGTATAACGAGTATATGGGGCTGGAGGATAAAGAAGAGGTTTTAACAATTTTGGATAGTAAGAAATGGTCGTCTTTTTTGGGTTCCGATGAATTCATACTCACCATGAAAGAGAAGTATTATGTGAATAAAAGAGATAAAGAGGTGCCTGAATCTTACAATCTATCGCCGGATGTGTCTTGGATAAAAGAGGTTGTATGTAAATATTATGACCTTGATTCTTCATCTTTATGTATTAGTAAGAGAAGGGTATTTAATGAACCTAGAAATGTAGCAGTTTATCTATCCAGATATTTTACGAATAGTACACTGGAGCAGTTAGGAGAGGATTTTAATTTAAATACTCACAGCGCTGCAAGCAACATTATAACCGGTATCAAGAAATTGAAAAAAAACAGCTTAAAATTTAATAAGAAGGTGGAAGAGGTTAAGAAATTGTGTTTAAAGTGTCAAATAAAGACTTGACCCCTTCAAGCATTTTGAAAGTCGTACGTTCTCTGGCATGAAGCGCAAAGCCCTCCACATGCACGACCCATGGAATCAGGGATCAGTATGGCAACATTCGGGTAACGCCTGTGAACATTATGAAAAGATGGAAGCAGCCACCCACCTGCATTTGGTTTTCCTGGCTCAACCTCATCCTCCTTCTCCCATGCAACAATCTTCCCAAATTCATCAACAAGCTTTTGTGTATATATTACATAATCTCTTATTGCAAGATCTGCTCCTATTGCAAAATATGGTACTCTAACATGGAGAAGTGAAATATAATAGGGATTAACAAAAAATGGGATCCCTGCTTTTTCTGCACTATATAGAACTTTCATTGTGTCAGGATCCAGAGAATTTCCAAGCATTTCATTGAGGTCATCAGGAGTGCGTACAGCAAATCTAAGGTGAAACCTGCTGTCTTCCCACCATTCAAGAGTTTTCATAAATTTTTGCTCATAAGACATGTTTGGATTGAATCTGAATCTGGATGAGATTATTTTACCTTCTTCTATTTTTTTTACAATTATATTCAGGATTCTCTCTCTGTTTTTTTCTCTCAATTTAATTATACGTGGATCTAATCCTGAAGGGAATCTGCTCATCCATTCTATTACCTGTTTCTTTTCTGGTACAATTCTTATTTTCCTTCCACAAAACTGCCTGAAAAGTTCTAGCATATCTTCAAAAAAGTATGGTTTTGCACCGCCAGTCCCCAATGTAACAGCAAGCCATATCATTTTCATAGGATTACTAACTGCAATT
>JAUWNT010000020.1 GCA_030612495.1 Candidatus Aminicenantota bacterium | reverse complement strand
ATCTGTGCTTTCTTCTCTTGAAACATAATCAGTTCTCTGGTCAATGTTTTCTACGTTTAGATGACTCAAAATCCTTTTTATTTAAATTGGATTGTCTTAAAATGGAATAAAATGTTCCCATTGGAATTTCTTTCTTTGGATCAGGAACAATGACAACATATTTTCCCTTTCTAAATTTCTTATGACTACCTTTCTGAGACACAAAAATAAAGCCTTTCTCTTTTAAAATTTTGATAATATGTTTTGAAGAATAAAGATCAGGCATTCAATACAGCTTCTCCAATCATTACTTCCTCAATATTTAAATATTCTCCTGTATTCTTTTTATCATCAAAATACAACTCTAGTGCCTCCTTTAAGTTTTTAACCGCTTCATCAACAGTTTTTCCAAAACTTGATATATCAATATTAAGGCACTGTGAGACAAAATATTCTCCTTCTTTATAAATTATATATTTAAATTTTTTCATTTCTCCTCCATAACATAAAAAACTCTTCTAAATAAGTATATTTAATATAATTTTATTTGTCAATTTTAAATCTGAAATTTCTAAACTTGAAAAATGAATTTAAGGATTGGACTTTTTTTGTGGTTAGAGGTTAGAGGGCAGAGGGACTCCTACCTACTACCTCCTAACTCCTAAGAATTTCATCAACCAGCCAACTATTAGTCCAGTCACCCATTTCTGCATAACATACTTTTAAAACCTGATAAATATGGGAAGTAAAAGCATAAAAAGTATAAAGCCTCTCTCAAATGATTGATTCTGAATATTTTTCCAGTTAAACAAGCCTAATATGCCTGTTATTAAAAAGATCAAACATAAAGAACAAGCTCCTATAATCACAACTATATCAGAAGCCTGTATATTTAAAAAATTTAATAACCATAAAAAAGGTCCAATAAAAGCCTCTTTTAAATTAAACAGGAAAAAGACCTCTATATAATAGAAAAATGCAATAAATATGGCATTACTATAACTGAAAGCAAACAAAACAATTAGGAATAATGGAACATAAAAATATATTAAATACTGGATTTTTATATATCTGGATTTTTCAATAGACTTTACTATATAAGATATATCTTTTTTAGATTTCTTTTTTATATTCAAATTATAACCAAAAATCTCAGACACACTCCTAAATATAGGAGAGAGCAAAGAGTTTCCAAAATACTGAATAATTTCAACTCCTTTTTCTTTTCTTTTAACAATATCAAACTGATAAAATGTAATTACTGACAAACCAGGATTAACATAAACAACTAATTTACCAAGATCAACAAAGCATAACATATCTTTGTTATTTATAAAAAACACGGCTGGGTGAAAAAAATCATAAAAACATACTAGTTTTATTTTTTTTGTATGTGTAAAATCTGTTTGTAAAAGTTTCTTTTCCGCTTTTTCATAGCCTGAAAGTCCAAGAAAATTAAAGTCTATCTCCTTACATAAAGAGCTACTTTTCAGCTCCAATTTAGTCATATGATATTGTATAGTCAGATTTGCAAACCGAGCAATGATTAGCAATATAAGTACTAAAGCAACAACAAAAAAAACATTACCTGTAAACCATTTCTTGCTAAAGCGTTTGAATTTAGCTTTATCATAAACAGAGGGTATTTCTTTATGCTTTTGTTTCAAAATGTAACTTCCATTAAATAAATTAAAATTATATTATTACAAATTTGGATTATTTTTGCAATATCTATAAATAAATGAGGCCATATTTTATATCAAGAGTTGTCAACTGATCCCGCACTAAGAAATGCTGTAGAAAAAGCCATCTGGAGATTATAGCCACCGGTTTTCCCATCAATATCAATTATCTCTCCACAAAAATACAAACCCTTAACCTTTTTTGATTCCATAGTGTAAGGATTGATTTCATTTAACGAAATCCCTCCCCTGGTAATAATTGCTTCATCAATTGGTCTGGGTTTTGTGATTTTTAATTTAAAATTGGTTAAAAGATCAATTATTTTCCCCCTTTCCTGATGAGTAATTTGCTTAAACTTTTTTTCACCACTTATATTGGCCAGCTTCAAAAAGAGTGGAACAAGTCTCCGAGGCAAGAAATTTCTCATCACATTATTAACTGATTTAAGTCCGAATTCTTTTCTTTCACGTAAAAATCTATCGCTAAGTTTTTTTTTATCCAATGCGGGTTTAAAATTGATGGAAACAATTACTTCTTCATTTTTGCTTAAATGCTCAACAACTGAGCCACTTATTTTTAATATAATCGGCCCTGAAATACCAAAATGAGTAAACAACATTTCCCCAAAATCACACTCAATTTTCCTGCCATTAGAAAAAACAGTAACAGTAACATTTTTTAACGCTAACCCCTGTAAATCTTTAACAAAATCTTCTTTAGTTTCTAAAGGTACAAGTGCTGGTTTAAGAGAAACAATAGTATGCCCTAATTGTTCCGCCATTTTATAACCATCTCCTGTAGAGCCTGTACGAGGATAAGAAAGCCCTCCTGTAGCCAGGATAACTTTATCTGTTTTTATAATCTCCTTTCTATTAGATAATTTTATGCCTTCAATTTTATATATTTCCAACTTGTTTTCACCAGTTTTATTACCATAAATCATAATTTCTTTGACTCTTAGATCTAAACCCAAAGTCACCTTATTTGTTTTTAGATATTTTCTTAAAACATTTACAATGCTTTCAGAATTATCACTAACAGGGAAAACTCTCCCTCCTCTTTCTACTTTAGTTCTAACACCGTAACTGTTAAAAAAAGCAATTAGATCATGATTGAAAAATCTTGTGAAGGATCTGTATAAAA
The DNA here is from genome assembly GCA_030612495.1 of Candidatus Aminicenantota bacterium. Taxonomy (GTDB): domain Bacteria; phylum Acidobacteriota; class Aminicenantia; order UBA2199; family UBA2199; genus JAUWNT01. Next base: position 17,629 of record JAUWNT010000020.1, on the reverse strand, counting down.
ACTTACCGTTTTTCCCATAACTATCAATAAAGTCATTTATCTCACCAATATTAGTTATATTACATCTACCTTTCCCAGTAATGCTTAATTTTTTCCCCAGTTGATTATTTCTTTCTAATAACAAGGTATCAGCACCGTTTGCTGCTGCACAACCAGCAGCAAACATTCCTGAAGCACCACCTCCAATTACAATTACATCATAGAACTTTTTAATCTTCAATGTTTTTTTAAAATTTTAATTATTGCATAAACAAAAATTAATAATACTCCTGAGATAACATATATTTTAGGATTATCTATACTCCCATAAAAAGTCATTTCCTTGTAAGCCAATATTAAAACAAACATCATTAATATATTAAAAATTGAATCATTTTCATTAAAAATTATTTTTTTTAAACTAAATTTTAGTATAGGCTTTTTATAATTCTTGAAATTTGGTACTATTCTAGAGACATTTTTTAGATATAAATCAAAAGCTTTACCATATTTCTTCCTTAGATAATCTTCTTCAGAGAGAATTATGAAATAATATTGAAGAATGATAAAAACACTAAAAACCAATATTGCAAATAGATTTGAAAATACAACCAACATTCCAGAATATATCAAAACATTTCCAATATATAGAGGATTACGTAGAACAGAATAAATTCCAGTCATATTCAGATCATCTGCCCTTAAATAATTTTCTCTCCCAGATGTACCTGAGAAAGAAAATCCAACGCCCAAGACCCTTACAAGCTCACCAACTATAGATATCACTAAACCACATAAGTTCAATATCAAGTTAAATTTTCCACAATCAATTGGCCTGAAAAATAGAATCACAATAATTATTAATGGAATTGGAGTAAAAGAACGATGTTTAAACAAAAAATCTCCGATTCCAATCTTAAAACTTGTTTTATTTTCTCTAAACAACTTAGCCATTATCTGATTTAATTATACTTTTTATATAATAAAAATCCTCCTTTTCCACCGGTGTAAAACAAATTTTTTTTACGCTTTTTGGTATTAATCTGATATAATTTTTCAGTTCTAATAAAGGTATTATCTCACGTGTATCCCAATCTCTGATTTGTATTTTTACAACTAATTTTTCTTTACAGATTTTATATGCATTTTCAACAATTTTTTTAAATAGCATCTTATTTCTATTTTCAGACAATTTCATCTCTTTTTTTATTTGTCTATGATAAGACATCAAATATAAAAAATCTATACCAGTATTAATTATTCCCTTTAAATTATGTGCATACCACATTTCAGATCTGTTTACAAAAATAGGGGTCTCATAATAAACATTTATTCCTATTTTAATCCTGGGATTAACTCTCTTACATTCTTTTACTATTAAACTCAACACTTTATTTACCTGGTTTACTTTTAATTGGATCCAATTTGAATTATATTCAGTATCTGTATTCATTATAAGAGATTTTTTAAAAGGTAAACCCATTACTTCAGAAAATTTTGCTTTACCCCAGTTTGAAAAGCCCTCATTGTGTCTAATAAAAAAATCATCCTGAATTAAAATCCCATTTATTTTCTTTAAAGCTAACTCTTTATATACAGAAATAATTTTTTTAATTGCATCTGGATTAAAAAGGTCAAGTTTTCTAACCAATCTCCTCTCTCTATCTTTATACTCCATATCATATAAATCTAAACCTTGTACCCAACTTAATTTTCTCGTAATCATCCATACCCACAAATTTAATTTATTAAAATCAAAATCAGGAATTATTCGATCAAGTATAGGTTTTTTTACTCTAAAAACCGAATTTTTAAAAAAAAGTCCACCACTTACAGGATCATCCTCAAAAACCTTAATTATAAGTTTATCAATCCCTATTTTATTTATGAAAAAATAATTTAATTTTCCTTTGAAATCAACTTTTTTGAATTGAATCTCATATTCTCGAGTAAAAGAATTTTGATAAAAAAATAAACAAGAAAGTAAAATTCCAATTTTTAGAATAGTACTTTTCTTCAAATTTATAAATCCTATACTAATCTATCAAAAATAATAATAAAGGCCTATTTTTTTATTTCCTTAGCCTTTTCATTACTTTTATCTACAGGAAGATCTTTATCTTTTGAAGACATATCTATATTCCCCTTAAAAATAGATCCCTCAGTTAGATGAACTCTTTGTGAGAATATATTTCCATTTAAAACGCCTTCAGGTTCAATTTCAACTTTATAACTAGCATTCACATCTCCATTCACCCTACCTCTTATAATTACTTCTCTTGCCTTTATTTCAGCATTTACAATTCCATTTTTACCAACAATTATTCTATTCTTTACATTTAATTTACCTTCAACTTTTCCTTCAATAAGAAGTTCTTCATCAGAACGGATGTCACCTTTAATAAATAGAGTCTTTCCGATTAATGATTTCACGTTCTGAACATTTTTGTGAGCAACATAATTACTACTTTTTATATCCTCATTCTTTTTAAATACACTCATTTTAATCTCCCTATTTAGCGGGTAACGGGGATCGAACCCGCAACATCAAGCTTGGGAAGCTTACACTCTACCATTGAGTTATACCCGCTTATTTTTTTATTTTGCCTTTTGTTTTTGACTTTTTGTCTTTCTTTTTATACACATAATCGACAAATTCAATTATAGCCATTTCAGCCCCATCACCTTTCCTGAAATCACTTTTAATTATCCTTGTATATCCACCCTGTCTATCCATAAACCTTGGCGCTACCTCATTAAATAAAACATGCACTGTTTCCCTTTTATACAAGTATGTATGTGCTCTTCTTTTATCAGCAAGATTGCCTGATTTCCCTAAAGTAACCAATTTTTCAACAATTGGCCTAACTGCCTTTGCTTTAGCAAGTGTTGTTTCAATTCTGTTCTTTTCTATTAAGCTTGCACTTAGATTTCTTAATAATGATTTTCTTTGAGCAGGGTTTCTTCTTAACTTAAAACCAGCTTTTAAATGCCTCATTTTTTACTCCTGTTCCTCTTCATTTTGTTCAACATTTTCTTTTTTTAATTTCACATCTAAATCTAGTTTGATATTTTCAGGAAGTTTTTGCCCTAAAGTCAACTCAGAATCAGTTAGTTTTGTTATTATTTCTTCAAGAGATTTCTTTCCAAAATTCTTTGAATTTAAAAGTTCATGTTCTGTTTTTTCAATCAATTCATAAACATACTGAACACCCAATCTTTTCAAACACTTAAGTGCTCTTACTGATAACCCCATTGCTTCAACATTTTTTTCAAGAAATTCGAACTTTTCATCAATTCCCAGACCTTCACTCTGTTCAATATCCTGTGAAAAAATTTCTTTGTCTTGATAAGTAAGATAAATTGTAAGATGATCTCTTAAAATCTTAGTCGCTTTTGAAATACTCCCTCTAGGTGAGACAGAACCATTTGTCCATACTTCAATTATCAATTTTTCATAATCAGTTTTTTTACCTACTCTTGCAGGCTTTATTGAATATTTTACTCTTTCAATAGGACTAAAATTTGAGTCAACAGGAATGAAATCAATTGGTAAATCTTCATCATAATTTTGCTCTGACAACTTAAATCCAATCCCCTTCTTTATCAATATTTCAGATTTAAATTTAGCTCCTTCTTCTAAATAAGCTATATGAATATTTTCATCAAGTATTTCAACATCACTATCCGTTATGATATCACCAGACAAAAGTTCTCCTTCATCATTTTTTTCTATCCTTACAATTTTAGGTTCATCAGTGTTTAATTTAAAAGGAATAGTCTTTAAATTCAAGATAATATTTAAAGCATCCTCATATACTCCAGGAATTACAGAGAATTCATGAAGAACACCATCTATCCTTACAGATGTGATAGTAGCTCCCTCAATCATTGATAATAAGACTCTTCTTAATGAAATCCCAATTGTACTGCCATACCCCCTCTCAAAAGGTTCTGCAACAAATCTACCATATGTTGAGGTTAGCTCCTCTACTTTAAGCTTCCTGGGTCTTTGATAATTAAACTCCTCCATAATTTCCTCCTTATTTAGAATATAACTCAACAATAAGATGTTCTTCAACATCTAAAGAGACATCTTCTCTATTAGGTAAATTGTTTATTTTACCTGAATTTTTTTCAGTATCAACTATAATCCACTCTGGAGTTTCTACCAATCCAGTAATACCCTCTAATATCAATTTAATATTCTCATTCTTTATTGATTTCTCATTAAAAGAAATTTCATCTCCAACTTTTAGAATATATGAAGAAACTGTAACCTTTTTTCCATTTACTTGGATATGGCCATGGCTTATAAGCTGTTTTGCATTTGTACGTGAAGCAGCAAAATTCATTCTATAAATAACATTATCCAATCTTAGTTCAAGGAATCTTAAAAGATTTTCACCTGTAATTCCCTTTTGTTTTGCTGATTTATAAAAGAAATTTCTAAATTGCTTTTCTCTAAGTCCATAAAATCTTTTAACCTTCTGCTTTTCTCTTAATTGATATTTATAATTAGATTTTTTTATACGAACTCTGGATCCTTTCCGGCCTGGAGGATATTTCCTTCTTTCAAGAGAACACTTATCAGTTATACACCTGTTCCCCTTTAAAAAAAGTTTCGTGCCTTCAGCCCTACATAACCTACATAACGGTCCATTATATTTCCCCAATGTCAACCTCCTTAAACTCTTCTCTTTTTCTTTGGTCTACAGCCATTGTGCGGGAGTGGAGTTACATCTTTTATTGACTTTACTTTAAACGGAGTTCCACTTACACTTCTAATTGCACTTTCCCTACCAGCTCCAGGCCCTTTTACCATTATATCAAGAGTCTTTATACCAAAATTTTCAGCATCCTTTAAAACTTTTGCCGCTGCTAATTGAGCTGCAAATGGTGTTGACTTTTTTGATCCTTTAAAACCAACAACACCTCCGGTTGAACTACATAAAGCATTTCCATCTTTATCAGTAATTGTAATTATAGTATTATTAAAAGTAGAATGAATATACATTATTCCGTGTGAAACAATCTTCTTTTCCTTTTTTTTACTCTTCCTTTTAACTGCTTTTTTTGCCATGTATTTCCTCCATTATTTTCTCTTTTTTATCATTGAACCACGAGGGCCTTTCCTTGTTCTTGCATTTGTCTTAGTCCTTTGACCTCTAACCGGTAGACCCCTTTTATGCCTTCTTCCTCTATAACAATTTATATCCATTAACCTCTTAATATTCTGGCTTATATCCTTTCTTAAATCACCTTCAACCATTTCTTTATTTTCAATATATTTTCTTATTCTCGATAGTTCATCAGGGTTCAAATCTTTTATCTTCTTATTAATATCAACTTTAACTTCATTTAATATTTGCTTTGATTTAGACCTGCCTATTCCAAAGATATAAGTTAACCCAATCTCGACTCTTTTATTGTTGGGTACTTCAACACCTGTTATTCTTGCCAATTTTTCCTCCTTTTACCATTTTTTTTATTCATTATCCAACATTCATTATTTATTTTTACTCATCCCTGTCTTTGTTTGTGTTTAGGATACTTACAGATCACCCTCACAACACCTTTTCTTTTAACAACTTTACATTTATTACATATCTTTTTTACAGAAGCCCTAACTTTCATTAATTCCTCCTACTTAAACCTATAAATAATCCTACCTCTTGTAATATCATAAGGTGATATCTCCAATAATATCTTATCACCCGGTAATATCCTTATATTGTTTTTTCTCATTTTACCAGATGGGTGACCAAAGATCCTATGATGATTTTGCTCTAACTCAACAAGAAACATTGCATTTGGCAATACTTCAATTATTATTCCTCGAGCTTCAATTATATCTTTTTTTTGTTTCATTATACCTTTGTTAATATCTCTGGGCCATTTTCAGTAATAGCAATTGTATTCTCATAATGTGCTGACAAACTACCATCTGCTGTAACAACAGTCCATTCATTATTTAGAGTTATTACTTCATAACCACCATTGGTTATCATTGGTTCAATTGCTAAAGTCATATTCACCTTTAGTCTTGGACCTTTTTGGCCATTATCATAATTTAAAATTTGAGGGTCTTCATGTAAATTTTCCCCAATTCCATGGCCTGTTAAATCTCTAACTATTTCATACCCTCTAGCTCTTACAAACCTATCTATTGCTACTGAAATATCATTAACTCTTTTTCCCTCTTTTGCCATTTTAATGCCTTCATATAAAGATTTCTCACAGGTATCCATTAAGTCCCGTGCTTTATTTGAAACTTCACCTACAGCAAAAGTGCGCGCTCCGTCTCCATTAAATCCCTTATAAACAGCGCCAACATCAATTCCTACAATATCTCCTTCCTCAAGTATTCTATCTTTTGAAGGAATCCCATGCACAACTTCATTATTAATTGATGTACATAAAGTCGCTGGGAACCCGCCATATCCTTTAAAACCAGGTTTTCCACCCAAACTTAAAATTTTTTCTTCAGCCCATATATCTAAATCATAAGTATTTACACCTGGCTTAATTCTAGACTCTATTTCTGAAAGTATTATTGCAACAATTCTATTTGCTTTTCTCATCAAATCCAACTCTTTATTTGTTTTTAATCTTATCAATTTAATATTTCTCCAATTTTTTTAAAAACTTCCTCAATACTAATAGAGGCATCAACTCTATAAAGCACACCTTTATCTTCGTAATACTTAATAATAGGCTTGGTTACTTCTATATATACTCTAAGCCTCTCTTCTATTGTTCCCTCATTATCATCTGTTCTCTTCTCTAATATACCTCCACAAATATCACATACCCCCTCAACTTTAGGCGGTTTATTTTTCGTATTAAAAATTGCTTCACAATTTTTACAAATCTCTCTGGATAGTAACCTGTTAAAAATAACTTCCTCATTCCCAACCTTCAAATATATTACGACCTCCCTATCTACTTCTATTTTTGACAACTCTTTTGCCTGATTTATATTCCTGGGGAAACCGTCCATAATATAGCCCTTATTAATATATTTACTGGTTACTCTCTTTTTAACTATTTCTACAATAATATCATCAGAAACAAGTTCACCTTTATCAACGATTGGCCTTAGTTTTTCCCCGATTATAGAGTTAGATTTAACCTCAGCTCTGATTAAATCTCCTGTAGAAATCTTTTTATAATTATACTTTTTTTCAATAATATCAGATATTGTTCCTTTACCTGCTCCAGGGGCACCCAAAAATATAATTCTTAACACAATTCCACCTTCTTACCGCCTTCCTCTTACTCTTCCTCTTCTTGAAAAAGATTCGTAATTCCTCATTGTTAATTGTGCTTCAATCTGTTGAACAGTATCCATAGCAACTCCTACAACAATCAATATTGAAGTTCCACCAAAATAAAACCTGACATTTAAACCCTCGGAAAACCATCTTGGTAAATTAGCTTCCAGAAAATCTCCGACAAAAGGCAATGCTCCCACTTTAAATCCTGTCATTAAAAATTCCGGGAGAATTGCTATTACAGCGAGGTATATTGCTCCAACAAAAGTCAATCTTGAAAGAACATTATCTATATATTCTGAAGTGTTCTTACCAGCTCTTATGCCTGGTACAAACCCACCATATTTTTTTAAATTATCTGACACATCCTCAGGATTAAAAATAATTGAAATGTAAAAATATGTAAAGAAAATAATAGAAGTTATATAAAGCAGGTTGTATAAAGGCATCCCAAAACTCAGTTGGTTTGCTATCTGTTTCGCAATTGGATGATTAATAAAACCAGCAACAGTTGCAGGAAATGTGATAACAGAAGAAGCGAAAATAATTGGCATAACTCCACCTGTATTCACCTTTAGGGGTAAGAATGTACTCTGTCCCCCCATCATCCTTCTTCCCTGTATCCTCTTTGCATAAGAAATAGGAATTCTACGTTGCCCCATCTCCACATAGCAAATAAATCCAATAACAGCTGTCATCATTGTGAGAAGGAAAATTATTTTTAATGGGCTCATATCACCCGTTTTCAAACCACCAAAAAGTGATCCAATACCAGGTACAAGCCCAATAACAATACCAGCAAATATTAATAATGAGATACCATTACCGATTCCTCTTTCTGAAATTCGCTCTCCAAGCCACATTAAGAACACAGTCCCAGCTGTTAAAGTTATTATTGCAACAAACCTGAAACCCCAACCCCGACCTCCTTCTGGTACAACCCAGAGTCCAGATTTAGTGTGCATCTTCTCCAATCCAACTGAAATTGCAAAAGATTGGACAACTGAAATTAAAACCGTACCATATCTTGTATATTGGGTTATCTTTTTCTTTCCTAACTCACCCTCTTTTGATATTTTTTCAAGATATGGCCATACAACCTGAAGTAGCTGAAGTATGATTGAAGCGCTAATATAAGGCATAATACCAAGAGCAAATACAGTCATTTTAGACATATTCCTTCCAGTGAACATGTCTAAGAAACCTAAAATAGTTCCTTGAGCTTCTTTGAAAAAGTCCTGTATAGCCTGAACATCTATTCCTGGAATCGCAATTTGTGAACCAATTCTAAAAACTGCAAGCATTGCAAATGTATAAAGAACTCGCCTACGTAATTCAGGTATAACAAAAATATTTCTTATAAAAGTAATCAATTTTTTTCTCCTTCAAGAATAATTACTTCCCCTTTACTTTTCTTTATTTTTTCCAAAGCGGTTTTTGAGAATTTGTGAGCGTGTATTTTAACTTTTCTTTTTAAATTACCATTACCAAGAATTTTTATTTTTGCACGTTTGTTTCTTGCTAATTTTGTTTTGAAAAAATCCTCTACCTTGAGCTCATCAAGCCCAGTCTTTTCTATTGAATCAAGATTTATAATATTATATTCCTTTTTAAATTTATTCGTAAATCCACGTTTTGGGACTCTCCGTACAAGAGGCATCTGACCTCCTTCAAACCCTCTCTTCTTAGAATATCCACTCCTTGATTTTTGACCATTCATGCCTCTTCCTGCTGTTTTACCATAACCTGAGCCAGGTCCTCTTCCAACTCTTTTTTTATTTTTAGTAGCACCCTTTTGAGGTCTTAAATTAGAAAGAGATATCATTTTTTCACCTCCACAACCTCTAGCATAAAATCAATTTTTTTTATCATTCCAAGTATTTCAGGCCTTTTTTCTCTTATTACTTCTGAGTTCAATTTTCTCAAACCAAGCCCAAATACAATCTTTCTCTGTTTTTCTGTACGTCCAATCAGACTCTTCTTTAATTTTATTTTAATTAAAGGAAATTTCTCCTTTTTCTTTACTGCCATAGTTCCTCCTCTACAATATCCCTTCCATCACTGATTTCTTTGGAATTTTTCAAATTTTTTAATCCATTCATAGTTGCATGTGCTACAGTTAATATGTTTTTGCTTTTAAGACTCTTTGTCAGTATATTCTTTATTCCAGATAGTTCCATTATAAACCTAACTGCTCCTCCAGCAATAACACCAGTTCCAGGAGATGCAGGTCTTAGGACAACTTGAGCAGCTCCAAATTTTCCTACTACATAATAAGGTATAGTATCATTTATAATAGGAACTTCAACCAAATTTTTCTTTGCATCTGCAACAGCCTTTTTTATTGCTAAAGGTACTTCTCTTGCTTTACCTTTGCCAAGTCCAACCTTACCATTCTTATCTCCTACAACAACTGCAGCTGAGAATCTAAGATTCTTTCCACCTTTTACAACTTTAGTTACTCTTCTTATTGAAATCACTTCTTCTTCCAACAAAACCTCATTATTTTCTATTCCCTGCACTTTAGACTCCTTAAAATTTTATTCCATTTTCTCTTGCTGAATCAGCAATCATCTTAACTCTTCCAGCATAAGTATAAACATTCCTATCAAAAATAACAGAATTGATCTTTTTTTTCTTCAATCTATCAGAAATTATTTTCCCTATTATCTTAGCTGCATCTTTATTTTTTGTGTTCTTTAACTGTTCTTTTATCTCTTTCTCAAGAGTTGAAGCACTAGCTATAACTTTCCTGTTAATATCATCATAAACCTGTACATATAAATATTTATTACTTCTAAAAACTATCATTCTTGGCTTTTCCTTACTGCCACTAATTTTTTTTCTAATAGATTTTCTTAATCTTAGTTTCCTTCTATTCTCTAAAATATACTTAGGTGTAATCATTTTAAACTCCTGCAGTCTTCCTTACTTTTTGCCTTAAATATTGTCCTTCAATCCTAATACCTTTTAACTTGTAAGGTTCAACCGGCCTGATTTTTTGAATATTAGCACAAACTTGACCCAGAAGCTGCTTATCATGTGAATGTAAAGTAAAAGATCCTGGATTCTCTTGTGTCGCAGTTACTCCTTTGGGTAATTTATAATTAACTGGATGAGAATATCCAACCTGAAGATTAATTGTGTCTCCCTTCACAGCTGAACGCCATCCTTTTCCAACTATTTTCAAATTCTTTGAAAAACCTTTAGTGACTCCAATTATTGCATTATTGATTAAACTCCAGATTAATCCTTGAAAAGGTTTTTTCAAATCATCCTTTAAATCAACAATAATTCCATTATCCTTAATTTTAACCTCTATTGCTTTATTAAGTTTAACAAACAATTCACCTTTAGGCCCCTTTATTTTTAAATTACCATCAATAAATTCAATTTTAACTGAATTATCAAATTTAATTGGTTTTGCTGCTAATCTCGACATTTTTCCTCCTACCAAATATGAAGTAAAACTTCACCACCTACATTATTTTTCTTACAATCTCTACCTGTCATAATTCCTTTTGAAGTGGATATAATAGCTACTCCCAACCCCCCCAGTACTTTAGGAACACTGTCAGACTTTGTATATACTCTTCGACCTGGTTTTGATACCCTTTTCAAACCCTCAATTATACTAGCTTTTTTATCATTATATTTAAGTTCAACAACAATTTGTGCGAATAATTCACTGTTATCTACCTTAAAGTTAGAAATATATCCCTCATTTTTTAAAATCTTTGAAATTTCAAGCTTCTCTGTAGATAAAGGAATAGCAACATCCTTTTTGTTAACCATAGTAGCATTCCTAATTCTTGTTAACATATCTGCAATTGGATCTGTGTTATTCATATTAACTCCTTACCAGGATGCTTTTGTAACACCCGGAACTTCCCCTCTTAATGATAATTCTCTAAAACAAAGTCTGCATAATTCAAACTTTTTATAAACAGCCCGAGTTCTTCCACATATTCTGCATCTACTTCCTTGTCGAACTTTATATTTTTTTGGCTTCATAGCTTTAGCAATAGATGATTTTTTTGCCACTTTTCCCTCCTTACTTTAAAGGCATCCCTAAATGTTTTAACAAGGTTTCACCTTCTTTATTATTATTTGCAGAAGTCACAAATGTTATTGACATACCTTTTAATTTATCAACTTTATTATAATTTATCTCAGGAAAAACTAGCTGATCTTTCAATGAAAGAGTATAATTCCCGGAACCATCAAAAGATTTTGAAGAAAGTCCTCTAAAATCTTTAATTCTAGGAATAACCACGGAAACCAACCTATCAAAAAAATCATACATTCTTTCCCCTCTCAATGATACAGAAGCTCCAACAGGCATACCTGTTCTCAACCTGAAAGATGCAATTGATTTTTTTGCCCTTCTCAAAACTGGTTTCTGCCCTGTTATTATAGCCAATTCTTCCATCACTTTATCAAGAATTTTAATATTTTGGGTTGCTTCTCCTACACCTGAATTTACAACTATTTTTTCAAGTTTGGGAACCATCATAATATTCTTATATTTTAATTCCTTTTTCAATTCAAATTTAATATCTTTATTATATTTTTCCATTAATCTATTCATCTCTATACTCCTTACTTCTAATCAAGAGCTGAACCACATTTCTTGCAGATTCTCAGTTTTTCGTCTTTCGAGACTTTATATCCTATTCTAACTCCCTGTTCACACTCCTTACAATAATACATTACACTTGCAAGAGGGATAGTACCTTCCTTTTCTACAATACCACCTTGAATATTTTTTTGCGGATTAGGTCTAACATATTCTTTAACAATATGTATCTTTTCAACAACAACTCTATTTTTTTCAGGTAAAATTCTAAGAATTTTCCCAATTTTTCCTTTATCCTCTTTCTTACCCCTTTTAACAATAGCTTGATCACCTTTTTTTAGCTTTAATCTTCTCATTCAGATCACCTCTGGAGCCAAAGAAATTATTTTCATAAACTTTTTTTCCCTTAATTCTCTTGCCACAGGGCCAAAAACTCTAGTTCCAATAGGTTCACCCTGCTTGTCAATAACCACAGCAGCATTATCAGAAAACCGGATATAAGAGCCATCTTTTCTTCTTACTTCTTTCCTGGTTCTAACAATAACAGCACGTATTACATCTCCCTTTTTTATTTTTGAATTCGGTTCAGCAACTTTGACAGCCCCAACAAAAACATCTCCTATGTAAGCTACTTTTCCAGCTCCTCCACCAAGTGCTCTGATAAACATTACTTCTTTCGCACCTGAATTATCAGCAACTCTTAATCTTGTCTGCATTTGGATCATTTTATCACCTCTTTGTCAGGGGCTGTAGAAATAACATCTAATAACATCCACTTTTTTTTCTTACTTATTGGCCTAACTAATCTTATCTTAACAACATCCCCCAAGCTACATTTATTATTCTCATCATGAACAAGATATTTCTTTTTTTTTCTAACTATCTTCTTATAAACAGGATGCCTAAATATTCTTTGAACACTAACAGATATTGTCTTATCAGCTTTTGCTGAAACTACTTCTCCTGTTAAAACAACATTAATTTTTTTCTTTTTTTCATCATTGCTTTTCATTGTTAGACCTCTTTTCAGTTAAAATTGTTAATAACTTAGCAATATCTTTTTTAGTATATCTTATTGCATAAAGATTGGCTGTTTGTCCAATAGATTTCTGTATTTTCTGCTTAAAAAGTTTATCACGTAGCTCTACTATTTTACTTTCAATCTCAGCAACTGTCATTGACCTTATTTCTTTTGCTTTCATTTTAACTACCCCTACTTATTTCTTTTTACAAATCTTGTTTTTATTGGAAACTTTCTCTGGGCTAATCTCATTGCTTCCCTTGCAACATCCTCCTGTACACCTTCCAATTCATATAAAATCTTACCTCTTTTTATAACATCAACCCAAAACTCAGGATCACCTTTACCTTTACCCATCCTTACTTCAATTGGTTTGGAGGAAACAGGTTTATAAGGGAAAGTTCTGATCCATAATTTTCCACCTCTTTTTATATATCTATTAATTGCAACTCTACCAGCCTCAATTTGTCTTGCAGTAATCCAACAATTTTCAAGAGCTTGAAGACCATAATCACCAAATTCTAAAGTATTGCCCTTTGTTGCTTTTCCCCTTCGTTTCCCTCTGAAAACTTTCCTGTGTTTTACTTTTGCTGGCATTAACATTTTTTATTCCCCCTTTTTATCAATACTTATCTCTTGTTTCTTAAACCTTTCCTTTAGTTTATCTGCAGAATATACCCATACTTTAATACCGATCTGACCATAGTCAGTGAAAGCCTCTGCGAATCCATAATCAATATCAGCTTTTAATGTTTGTAAAGGAAGTTTCCCCACAAGATACCATTCGGATCTGGCAATTTCAGCTCCTCCCAATCTTCCAGCAACTCTTATTTTCATTCCAATTGCACCAGCCCTTAAAGATGAATCCACTGCTCTTCTCATTGCCCTGCGAAACGAAATCCTCCTTTCTATCTGGTAAGCCACACCTTCTGCAACCAATTGAGCTACTAATTCAGGATATTTTATTTCAATGACATCAACTAATATTTTGTCAAGCGTCATACTTGTTAATTCTCCTACCAATTCTTTTATCTTCTTAACACCTTTTCCACCCTTTCCAATAACAATTCCAGGACGTGCAGTATTGATTTGAACTCTAATTGTATCAGAAATCCTTTTGATCTCAACCGAACTGATCCCAGCATGCTTATATTTTTCTTTAATCAACTTTCTTATTTTTAAGTCATTGTGAAAAAGTTCAATATAGTTTCTTCCTTCACTATACCATAAAGATAACCAAGTTTTATTAAAACCTAATCTAAACCCAATTGGATGCGTTTTTTGCCCCATCATTTCTCCTTTCTTTCATCTAAAAATATTGTTACATGAGCATATTTTTTTAAGATCCTAACTCCTCTGCCACGAGGTGCGGCCCTAAATCTTTTCAAATATGGTGCCTGTCCTACATATATTTTGGAAACATACAGTTGATCCACATCAATATTTGGGTATTTAACCTGAGCATTAGCAATAGCAGAATTCAGGACCTTCTCAACAATGGCTGCACCTTTCTGTTTCCTAGAAAACCTCAATATTGTTATTGCTTCTCCTGCATCTTTCCCTCTAATCATATCAAGGACCAATCCACATTTTCTTGGTGATATTTTTAAATATTTACCTTTTGCAATTGCGATTTCACTCATATCAACCTCCTATTTTTTCCCTTTACTTGTATGACCCTTATAATTTCTTGTTTCAGCAAATTCACCAAGCTTACATCCAACCATATTTTCTGTAATAAACACTGGTATAAATTTCTTTCCATTATGAACAGCAAGTGTTAATCCCACCATTTCAGGGACTACAGTAGAACGTCTTGACCAGGTCTTTATAACCTCTCTCTTTTTTGATCTTCTTGAAGCCAATATTTTATTTAATAATTTTTCTTCAATATAAGCGCCTTTTTTTACTGAGCGTGCCATTTAACTAGTTTCTCCTTTTTACAATAAATTTTTGTGTGCTTTTATTTCTTCTAGTCTTGTATCCTTTTGTAGGTTTACCCCATGGAGTAACAGGGATTCTACCTCCCTTTGTTTTACCTTCGCCTCCACCATGCGGGTGATCAACAGGATTCATAGCAGTACCTCTAACATGAGGGCGTTTCCCCATCCATCTATTTCTCCCAGCCTTACCAATTTTAATATTACTATGTTCAGCATTACTAAGCTGCCCAATTGTTGCTCTACATTCTAAATGAACTTTTCTTAATTCACCAGATGGCATTTTCAATAAAGCATACTTTCCTTCCTTAGCCATTAAAACTGCAGAAGAGCCAGCTGTTCTGGCAATTTGTCCACCCTTACCTATTTGGAATTCAATATTATGAATAATCGTTCCAACTGGAATGTTCTTTAACAGTAATGAATTCCCAGGTGAAATTTCAAATTCACCATCAGTTGATATAACATTATCTCCCACTTTTGTACCTATTGGAGCTAAAATATATCTTCTCTCACCATCTGAATATTTTATTAGAGCAATTCTTACAGTCCTGTTAGGATCATACTCAATTGTCTCGATTGTGCCTGAAACATCTAATTTATTTCTCTTGAAATCAATAATTCTATACTTCCTTTTGTGTCCTCCACCCCTAAACCTAATTGTAATTCTCCCATAGTTATTTCTTCCTCCTGATTTTTTCAGTGCAACCAATAATTTTTTATAAGGTTTTTTTGAAGTCAGTTCATCAAAAGTATAACCAGTTTTCCCTCTTTGACCAGGAGTTACGGGGTTGTATTTTTTTAAAGCCATTATACCACCTCAAAATATTCAATCATTTTTGCATCTTTTTTTAGTTTCACATAAACTTTCTTCCAGGAAGCCCTTCTTCCTGAATATTTTCCATGCTTTTTCTCTTTCCCAATAAAATTCATTACATTTACGCTTTCAACTTTTGTTTTGAACAATTCTTCAACAGCTCTCTTAATCATTATCTTATTCGCCTTTTTGTGAACTTTAAAACAGAGTACCTTCTCCTTATCCTTTAAATCCGTGGATTTTTCTGTGATTAAAGGAGCAAGGATTATATCAGTATATTCCAATTTCATTTTAGCACCTCCACTAATTGTTTAATAGCATCAACAGAAAACATAATGTAATTGTATTTCAAAGAGTCATATATATTCATTTCTCTAAAATCAATTGCTTTTACATTTGGGATATTCCTTGTGCTCATCATTAATTCCGAATTGTCTTTTTTATCTACAATTAGTAATTTATCAAAACCAAATTTTTTTAAAATTGATATTGTATCTTTGGTTTTTTTTGAATTTACATTCAATTTATCAATAACATATACCCTCTTATTCCTCATTTTATCAGAAAGAACCGATTTTAATGCATTACTCTTAGCTTTTTTTGGCATATCATAAGAATAATCTCTTGGATGTGGCCCAAATGTTATTCCTCCCTTTCTCCATAAAGGACTTCTTATTGAACCGACTCGTGCCCTACCTGTTCCTTTCTGCTTCCACAATTTCCTTCCACTTCCCTGTACGTTACCTCTTGTTTTAGTTGATGCAGTGCCTCTTCTTAAATTCGCCCTAAAATTCTTAACCGCCTCATAAATAAGATGCTCTTTTAAAGGATAATCAAAAATTTCTTTAGGAAGATCGATCTCACTTATCTCCAAATTCTCAATATTTCTAACTCTGCATTTAACCATTATTATCTCCTTTCAAAGGAATCCTTTAAGATAAAAATATAATTACCATTGAAGCCTGGAACTGCCCCTTTTATCAATATTAAGTTATTATCCAAATCTATTCTTTCAATACTTAAACCCTTTACAGTTTTTCTTTTTCCACCCATTCTTCCAGGCAATTTTTTACCTTTAATAACCTCTCCTGGATATGCACACATCCCAGTAGAACCTGGCCTTCTATGGTGCATTGATCCATGTGTTTGAGGTCCACGAGAGAAATTCCACCTTTTTACTACACCTTGGAAACCTTTTCCTTTAGTGATTCCAACCACCTTTACTTTCTCCTTCTCTTTAAATATATCCACTCTTACACTATCCCCAACATTAACATCATCTTCATCATAAAAGAATTCTTTCAAAATTTTAGTTGGAGGGACTTTAGCCTTATCAAAATGGCCTTTCAAAGGTTTACTTACATTTTTTACCTTTCGCTCTTCAACAAATCCAAGCTGGACTTTCTTAAAGCCTGTTTCTCTCAATACCTTTTTTTGAATTACAACACATGGCCCAGCTTTTATTACAGTAATTGGTAAAACTCTACCGTCATCTGTAAAAAACTGGGTCATCCCTATTTTTTTTCCAATTAATCCTTCAATCATTTTAATAATCCTCTAATTTGATTTAACTTCAACCTCTACTCCTGCTGGTAAATCCATTTTCTTTAATTCAGCTATTGTATCATCATTATGCTCAATAATTTCAATTAATCTACAATGAGTTCTCCTTTCGAAATGCTCTCTCGATTTCTTGTCAGTATGAGGTGATCTTAATACACAAAACCTTTCAATTTTTGTTGGAATTGGAATCGGTCCTGCTACTTTTGCACCTGTTCTTTTTGATTTTGTTACAATCTCTGCAGAAGACTTGTCAAGTATTCTACTATCAAAAGATTTTAATTTTATTCTTATTTTTGTATTCATTTTATTCCTTATTTTACTCAATAATTTCAGTTACAGAGCCTGCGCCAATTGTCCTGCCGCCTTCTCTTATTGCAAACTTCAATCCCTTCTCCATTGCTATTGGCGTTATCAACTCTATCTTAAAAACCGTGTTATCTCCTGGCATCACCA
>JAUWNT010000212.1 GCA_030612495.1 Candidatus Aminicenantota bacterium | reverse complement strand
TGGTGTACAATTAGAACTAAATTCTCTGTATAGTTTCATTTTTGTATTTAATAATTCAAATATTTTTGGATCTATATTAACAACCTTTCTATCAATAAAATGAAATAGCCCTTTATTATCTTTTGCACGATAAAAGTAAAGAGGGAAAAGATAATTTTTTTCTTTTACCTTGTTAGAAATCAAATGCGATTCAGAAATATTGTTTGAGATAAAAACATATGGAAATCCCGATTTGCTTTGTTGCCGGCATGTTAGTAAGGCTAAGTTACCCTCTATCATATGATTCATTATTGCTTTACGCGGATGTTCAATCATTAAATCATTATAGAAAATCCATTGAACATCAAATGGTCTGTATAGAATTTTGTGTATTGATTTTTCTATATAAAGCGCATTTCTGTGTGCTCCTTCAAATTCATTTCTTAAAATTTTTCTTACTTTTGTTAACTTCCAGTCAGGTTTATCTTTTAACTTAAATGTCTGAGCAATTGTTTCACCTGAAATATTTTTCTCTAAAAATGTTTTAATTCGATTTTTCAAGGCCTCTTTATCAATATCAATTACAAATTTATCTCTGGAAGTTTCAATTCCAAAACTATTTACTGGGAAAATATATGAGATATTAAAATAATTTTTATATATTTCTTTCATTTTTTAGATATAACTTTAACTTTTTGATGAGTAAAAATCAAGTTTTTCGATTGACTTTGTTGTGATTTTTTATATAATTGGAAATTAATGAGGAGGAATAAATAAGATGAAGCGATTTTGTGTTATTGTTATTTTCTTTTCAATCATTGTATTTTCTTTAAAGGCAGAAGGGATTAAATTTAAGGGTCTTTCTCAGATATGGTTTTCTGTGGCAGATCAAGCCATTGATAACAATGATGCTTATGGTTTTACTATCAGGCGATTGAGGTTAAAGCCTTATGGTTCCTTTTCAAAGGATATAAAATGGGGATTTCAGGTTGGGTGGGATAAACAGGAAGCAAAGTTATTAGATGTTTATATTGATTTTATTTTCAAAAAAAATTTTAATCTAAAATTTGGTAAATTCGCTGCTCCTGGAGCTATGTCAGGAACATTAACTTCATCAGGAAGGCTTGATTTAATAGAAAGATCAATGATGACTCAAATGTGGAATAGAAACACTGGTCTTGATAGTTATAGAGCTTTGGGAGCTCAAGTTTATGGAGAACTTCTGAAGGGAAAGTTGTATTATGCATTAATGGTTTCAAATGTAAGAACAAATGCAATATTTACTCCATCTGTTAAGAACACTTATCATACTCACAAAAATAATGGCTTAGCTATGTGGGCTAGACTTGAGGTAACCCCAATGGATGGTTTAAGGTTTGGTGGTTTTTATGGAAAAGGAAAGGAAAAGGACACTAATACTAACATAAGCTCATATGGGGCACATATATTTTATATAAAAGATAGGATTAATTTAAAGTTAGAATATATTGCAGGAGAGTATAGTGTAGGTGATTTAACAACAAAATATGATGGGGTATATGCTCTTGCTGGATATAAAATAAAGAAGTTTGAACCTGTAATAAGATGTGCTTTTTATGCTCCAAATGATGGGGAAGCTGATGAGTATGGAGTAAAAAAGTATAGAGATATATCTTTTGGAGTAAACTATTTTTATAGTAAAAGAATCAAATTTCAAGCAAATTATGTTATCAGAGACGAATCAATGGGATCTGGTATTGATAAAATAGCTAATAATATTTTTTATATTAATTGCCAATATTCTTTTAATTATTAAATATTTTTTATTTTAAGGAGGTTTTAATGACAGCTAAAAATGATTCAACTAAATATGTTATTTCTAAAATTCCTATTGATGCAAAAGATATAATAGCAATAGCAAGTGGAAAAGGGGGAGTTGGGAAATCTACAGTTGCTGTAAATTTAGCACTTTCTATTGCTCAAGAGGGTAAGAAAGTAGGTTTACTTGATGCAGATATCTATGGACCTAATGTTCCTTTAATGTTAGGGATGGAAAATGAGTTAGCAATTGCAGAGGGAAATAAATTAATCCCAGTTGAGAAATATGGTTTAAAGGTAATGTCTGTTGCATTTATAACAAAACCTGAGCAAGCATTAATCTGGAGAGGACCACTTGCGAGTAAATTAATCGATCAATTTTTAGGAGACGTTGATTGGGGAAAACTGGATGTTCTTTTGATTGATTTGCCGCCAGGAACAGGAGATGTTCCACTTTCGATTATTCAAAAAACAGATCTATCAGGAGGGATTGTTGTAACTACACCTCAGGAAGCTTCTCTTGCTGATGTGAGAAAAATGATTAATATGTTTAAAACAACAAATACAGAGATTATTGGTATTGTTGAAAACATGAAATATATTGTTTGCCCCAAATGTTCAACCAAAGTTGAGCTATATCCGAATAAGGATAATAGAAGTGTTACTGAAATTTTGGGTAGTAATCTTCTTGCGGAGCTGCCTTTTGAGACTAAAATTGGGTTAAAAGAAGATGATGGAACTCCATTTTATTTCACAAATAAGGAAAGTATAACTGTAAAAGAAAATGATAAACTATCTGAAAAGGTATTAGATTTTATTAAAAAAAAGAGAAGTTAATCTAAAATTCATTACAAAATATATAAAAATTTACAATACTCAAGATTTTTATAAGTGCATATGGATATTTTCAGGTTCATTTTTTATAATCAAGAAGAAATGAACAAATGAATTATGGAAACAAGAATAGATAAATGGCTCTGGTCAGTGCGTATCTTTAAGACTCGCAGCAAAGCATCAGATGCCTGTAAAAAAGGGAAAATAATAATAAATGGTAATGTTGTAAAACCTTCGCATAATATAAGAATAAAAGAAATAGTTGATGTAAAACATGCTCCTATTACTCGCAGTTTTAGAGTAAAAGGGATTGCTAATAAAAGGGTATCTGCAAAACTGGC
>JAUWNT010000230.1 GCA_030612495.1 Candidatus Aminicenantota bacterium | reverse complement strand
GTCTTGAAAAGCATTCATTTATGATTTGATTTTGAGCTTTATTCCACCAAAGAAATATGAGATTACATTGTAAATTAAAGCAAAGATCAGTGCTGTAATTGAAAAAATTATGAATCCGGCAATTCCACCCATAGCACCAAATATCAATCCACCTTGAACTTTACCAGCTGTTTCCTGGAGCATTGTTGGGAATTGATAGATAAGGTCTCCAAATATGTTTTTAAAGATTCCGAATATAGCTCCGAATAAAACACCAATAATTAGACCCATTCCACCAAAGAAGAAAATCAATGATATTGTATCTACTGATTTTATTAGTAAATTTGAGATGCCTTTAATTGGTTTTGAATAAGTGCTTTTACCTGTTTCTTTTTGATTTCCACCACAAAAACTGCAAAAAACCGAGTGTGCGGGAATCTTTGATTTGCAATATTTACATATAATGTCTTCGGAACTGCTGAGTATATCTTCATCTTCTTTTTGAAAAGCAATAACTGTTTCTTGGCTTTCCTCTTTGTATGGGTCTGATTCTTCCCAGCTTGTTCCATTATAGATGTACCATTTTCCACTCTTTCCGCCAATCATCCAATAATTTCCATTTTCGTCAAGAATCACGATCTTTTTTAGCTCTTTTTTCATTTCATCTTTATCAATCTCGTTATTATCAAGCCTTGATTTTAGATCCTTATATTTTGATTCCACATCTTTAAATTTGGATAAATTCATTTTGTTTACCCCCCAAAATAATGCTTCTCATCTCGCCAACAAGGTAAAAAGATCCAGTTATAAGGATCTTTTCATTAAATTGGTTAGCGAGTTTAAAAGCTTTTTTTATGTTTTTTTCAACTAAAACATTTTTCATTTCAAACAATTTTATTAATTTTTCAGCTTCTAATGCTCTTTTTGAGATTGGTTCTGTAATAATAACATTTTTTATAAATGGTAATAATAAAGCCACCATCTTTTTATAGTTTTTATCTCTAAGAACTCCAAATATTAATGTTAAGTTTTTGAATTCTTTTTGTTCTAAAAATTTTTTTAAAACATTTATACCTTCCGGATTGTGCCCTCCATCAAGTATTATCTGAGGTGATCTGTTTATTATTTCTATTCTGCCAGGGACAAAGTTCATTTTAATACCTTTAAAAATTGATTCTTTTTTTATATTATACCCTTTTTTATTTAATATTTCTATTAATTTTATAGCATTTAATGCATTTTTTATTTGATGTTTGCCATTAAGGTGAACTTCAAAGTTATACTTATCTATAGGTGTTGAATAAATACATTTATAATAATTACCATTTTCTTTTATTTGAAGTCTGTTTTTTGAATTTAGAACACTATAAAAAGGAGCATTTTGGTTGTGAGCAACCATTTCTATAACTTTTTTTGAAGATGAATGATTTTTACAGCCACAAACAATTGGAGTTCCCTGTTTAATAATTCCTGCTTTTTCATATGCAATATCTTTAATCTTTTTACCGAGAGTTTTAGTGTGATCAAAAGAAATATTGGTTATAGTTGAGACTTCAGGTGTTATAGTTGATGTTGCATCCAGTCTACCGCCAAGACCTACTTCTAAAACAGCAAAATCAACTTTATTTTTATAAAAATAATAGATTGAAGAGAGAAATAAGTGTTCAAAAAAAGTAGGAATATTATCGATTAGCTTTTTTTCTAAAAGCTCCTCGCATATTTTTTTAATATTTGATAAAGAGTTTGAAAAATCTTTTTTACAGATCCAATTTTTATTTATTGTGATTCTTTCTCGTATATCTTGGAGATGAGGTGATGTGAAGAGTCCTACCTTATAACCTGCAGATTGGAGAACTGAAGTAATAAAATGTGATGTAGAACCCTTTCCGTTTGTACCAGCAACCTGTAAAAATTTAATCCTATCTATATTAAATGGAAGGTTATGAACAATCTTTTTTATATTATTGAGTGTTAATTTTGCGCCTTTGTCTTGAATATATTTAAGATATATTTGAGATTCATGGTAATTCATAAAAAAACAGTTTATATTTTATAAATGCCAACTATAAGTAATTTTACTCGGATTCTTGTTCTAATTCTTCAAATTCATTTTCAGCACCAAGTATAGTGGCAGCTCCATCATAAATTTGTCTTACTGATTTTTTTTGTTCTTGAAAATCATTAATTGTTTCTTTTACTCTTGCCAATTCTTCTTCAATCTTTGCATCAATAACTTCAATTTTGTTTTTTGCCTCTTTCAATGTTGCCTCATAAAACTGTTTGTCTTCTGCTTTAATTTTAGTGGTCATGTTTTACTCCTTTATTTTTTTATTGAAATTGTTTTTGTTTTCCATATTTTTACTCTGACATTGTCTTTTATTGCAGGTTTGTATTTCCAGTTCCCAACAGTGCTATATATTAGTAAATTTAAATCTGGAGAATTTGATCTTT
>JAUWNT010000121.1 GCA_030612495.1 Candidatus Aminicenantota bacterium | reverse complement strand
CAGACATTTTATAGCACCCTCAATCATTATAGGAAAAATTGCTTTTACAATTTTTGGCTTTTTAATCTTAATTTATATTATTGATTTAAATATTTTTATAAATCTTGAAATATTGAAAAGATTTTTAGCTGTTTTAAGTTTTGGTTTTTTGATCTGGTCATTTATTGAATATTATAAAGTTTACATAAATACAAAGAAGAATGAGCAGATATGAATGAAGTCTATTATTCTTTTAATACCTTTTTAAAACGTAAATTTAATAATCAAAAGGTGAGGAAAATTCCAATTAATGCAGGATTTTCATGTCCGAACAAGGATGGTAAATTGTCAGATAAAGGTTGTATTTTTTGCGATAGATTTGGCTCAGGACCTGTAAAAACATATAATTTATCAATATTTGAACAGATTGAGCAATTTATTAAAAATCATCCTGGAGTTAAGTATATTGCATATTATCAAGCTCATACAAATACTTATGCTCCATATGAGGAGTTAAGGAAAAAATTTGAAATTGCTTTTAGTTTTGAAGATATAGTAGGCATTTTTATTGGAACAAGGCCTGATTCAATAGAAGATGAAGTATACTCCCTTTTTGAAGAATTGAAAGACAGGACCTATCTTAGTGTGGAGCTGGGTTTACAATCAATACATTTAAAGAGCCTTGATTTTTTAAACAGAAACCATTCATACAAACAATTTCTGGATACATTTTTGAAGCTCAGGCAAATAAATATTGATGTTGTTGTACATTTGATAGTGGGTATCCCTGGAGAGACAAAACAGGATATGCTTGAAACCGTAATGGAGATGAACAGGTTGAAGCCTGCTGGGATTAAATTTCATTTAATGCATGTTTTAAGAGAAACGCCTCTTTTTGATCTATTCAAAAGGGAGAGATTCGAATTGTTGCAAAAGGAAGAATATGTGAATTTAATTGTATATTTACTTGAACGTCTTGACCCTTCAATTGTTATTCATAGATTAACAGGTGAAAGAGATAAAGAGTTGTTTTATGCTCCAGAATGGGCTTTAAATAAAGCTGATGTTATTAATTCAATAAAGTCTAAAATGAAAAAACTTAATACTTTTCAGGGTAAATTTATGAAGTGTTAGGGGAGCTTATTAGAAAAAATGGGATTACAAAAAGATGTAATCCCATTTTTTCAACTTAAACTTATTTTAGACACACACAGTGTCTATATATAGTATGTTGCGAAATTTATTTTTTTCAAAATAATTTTTTTTTTAATGATAAAAATTTTACAAGAAGAATTTAATCAATAATATTTGTTTCTGTACGCATTATAACAATTTTTAAATAGTATTTGAATAAAATAAATATTTGGTATGCGATTATGGTTATAAAAAGGATGGACAAGCTTTCTATTTGATGCAATATTACAGATAATAGAATGTGGATGAAAATCACTGATAATATGTATAAAATGAACATTAGAAGTATAATGATTTTATTGGAAAATACAAATTTTATACCCTTTTTCATAGAGAATAAAAGATTCTTATCATATTTTAGCCTGAGAATTCTTGAAAAATCATAAATTGCAATTGAAAAGATTGATATAATCATACTTATAAAAGCCCAAACATAGAATAGTATTTTTATTAAAGACTCGTTGGAAGAATTATTTTGAATTTTAAATAACAAAAAGCCAAAAATTAAACAGAGTAATAATGCAACTGCAAAGTTAACCAAATTTATAAAGAACATTTTGAGCATTTTAAAGAAGTTTTCAATTGAAGATGAAATTAAATTTAAAAAATTATTTTTTTCTTTATTTAATAAAACAGAGTATATGCCACCAGAAATAAAGATTGATATAATGGAGAATGCAATGATAACAAAAATAACAATTGGGACTAAAGTTGGAAGCATTCCTTTATAATTTCTAAAAATTTCAGCAAAACATGTAAAAGATCCATTGGAGCCCAATTTGTTTAAAATCGTTGATTTGCCTAGAGCAAAAGAAATCGCTTTGTAAAAAGTAAAATATATGATAATACTGAAAAGTATATTGAATAACCATGCATATATTGCAATTTTTAAATTTTTAATTCCCAAACTTTTTGTTATAGCTTTAAATAATTTCATTTTAAACTCCTACATAACTAAAAGACTCAATATGTTTTGAAATAAGAACCCCAATTTTGATGCAATAGTTCTTAATCTTGTTCTTTTTGGGTTCAAGATTTTTGAATTATTTATTAAATTTTTATCAAGCAAAATTTTAAAATCAGGGTCAACCACAGCATAATCAATGGGTGAATTCTCATAAAAAACTATCTTTTTCCATTTTTCTTTCTCTTCCCAGAAATATTTAATATCTTTACCATTTTTAAGTTTTATTAATAATTCAACGGGAAAGTATCCTTCATTTCTTGTAAAAATGGCTTCATTTCTATATTTAACTGGATTTGACTCTACTTTTTTCGATTCAATCATAAAAACAGAATTATCAAGGTTTGACGAACCATTTATAAATTGATCAAATGCCCATGAAAAATCTTTATCCATAAATTCATTAAATGTGTTTATAAAATCCTCTGTTTTTGGGTGCTTAAATTTAAATTTTTGTGCATAGAATTTGAAAAAATCATACATTTTTTTCTTTCCAACATAGTTTTTTAAGCTTCTTAGTAAAGTACTTGCTTTGGAATAAACATAATCTGAATAGTACGAACCATTAAGGAATTTCCATGAGTACTGGTTAATTTTATCAACAGGTAAAAGCGATACGCCGCTTAAGCGATTTCTTTCCCAATCATTTATATTTATTAAATTTGAGGCAATAAAAGAACTTGAATTTTTAAAATATGCATCCAGGATCTCCATTTCAAAAAAGGTGTTAACTCCCTCATCAAGCCATGCTTCTCTAAACTCATCAGTCCCAATCATGCCATACCAGTATTGATGCCCGAATTCATGTATTGTTACAAGCTCTGTGAATTTAATTGAGTCTGGTACAAGTTTGCTGTACCCTGCAGTAATTAATGTTGGATATTCCATACCTGCTGATCTCATACCTTTTAACGGTGGGTCAACAATTGTAATTTTTTTATAGGGATATGGAAAAATATTTTCAGCAAAAAAATTTAAAGCAAATTTAATAGAATTTAAATATCTTTGTTTTGCTCCAGAATGAAATGGGGATAAAAGCAATTCAATTGTTGTGTTTTCGTCATTTCCCTTTAATTTAATCTTTTCAACGATTTTTTTAAATTCAGGTGATGCAGTCCATGCAAAGTCATGAATGTTCTTTTCTTCATAAAAATATGTTATTGTTTTGTCAACATTTTTCTCTTTTTTAATAAGATTTCCAGTAGCTCCAATTATAAAATTTTCAGGTATGGTTATATCAACCTTATATTCACCATAGTCAGCAAAGAATTCCGAATGTCTGTGAAACTGGTGACAATTCCACTCTCCATCATTTTGTAAAACACCAATTTTAGGAAACCATTGCCCTAAAAAGAAATAATCATCCGCAAAACCCGTTCTTGCAATTATTTTAGGTATGGTTAAAACAAAACCTATTTTAATTGTGATTGATTGATATGGTTGAACTGGTTCCTCGAGATTTATTTCAATTACGGTTCTGTCGTATTCGTTTTGATCGTCAGGTGATATATAACGAATTTTTCCATACAATTCCTCCCCATTTATTATCCTCATCTCTTTTATCTTTATCTCTCCAAATTTTAACTTATTGAGATATCTTTTTGATTTTTCCCCAAATCCGGCTTCTTTTAAAAATGTTGATTTTATATTTCTGAAAGCATTGTAATATAAATGGAATCTCAGGTTACTTATAGGATTATCTGTTTTGTTTATCCATGTTAAAATCTCAGATGCTTCAAGTTTTTTAACTTTAGGGAGCAATTGCGCGGTAATTAGGTATTTTACTATTGGTTCATCAAGATTTCTGTTGTTTTGTAAAGTATCTAAGCTGTTATCTTCCGTTTTTTCAATAGTTTCTACTTGAGTACATAAAAAGAATGAAAAAACTGTTAATAATAGAATAATTAAAATTGTTTTTTTCATTTATTCTCCTTTTTTTTTAGTTTTTTCTCCCATTCCCAGGCTGAATTTATAATAAGTTCAAGATCATTATGTTTTGGCCTCCAGCCCAATTTGTCTTTTATCAGGTTTGAATCAGCAATCAAAATGGGAGGATCACCCTCTCTTCTTTTTGAATTAACTGTTTTAATATTGATTTTTGTAACCTTTTTTACTGTATTTACAACCTCAGAGACAGAGTAACCTTTTCCATACCCACAATTAAAAACTTCGTTATTTTTCTTTTTCTTTAAATGATCCAGGCAAAGAATATGTGCGTTTGACAGATCGTCAATATGAATATAATCTCTTATAGCTGTACCGTCAGGAGTGTTATAATCAGTTCCAAATATTTTTAAACTCTCATATTCGCCCAATGCGGTTCTCAATGCAAGTGTAATAAGATGAGTTGGATTTTCATACTTCTGTCCAATTCTTAGTTTTTTATCAGCTCCAGCAACATTAAAATAGCGTAATGCAATATAATTGAAATTTTTGTTTATACAAGATATATCCTTTAATAGTAATTCTGTAAACATTTTAGACCTTCCATATGGATTTACAGGGTTAAGTTGTGAGTTCTCTTTAACAGGAAGTTCTTCTGGAATTCCATATACAGCTGCTGTTGATGAGAAAACAAAGTTTTCTACACCATTTTCAACACATGATTTTATTAGGTTTAATGAGTTAAAAAAATTATTATTGTAATATTTTATAGGTTTATTTACAGATTCTTCAACAGCTATAAATGCAGCAAAATGAATAACACTTTTAATCTTATATTTTTTAATTATTTTGGTTATTGAATAAATGTCTTCTAGATCTCCCTTTATAAAATCCCCATATAGAACAAAATCCCTATTCCCGGTTGATAAATTATCAAAAACAATTGGATTGTATCCTTGCTCTCCAAGGTCTCTTACTACATGACTGCCTATGTATCCGGCACCTCCTGTAACAAGGATATTTTCTATTGGATCAGACATTTTTTATCTTTTAGTAATTTTACTCTATCTTAAAATATTATACAATACAAAATGATATTTATGAATTTTTTGTCTTTTATTATCGAATTAATTGAATATTTTATTTGACTTTTTATTAAAAAATAAATATTTTATATATGTGGAGATACAAAACAGTGATTTGATGGAAAAAGATGACCCGTCAATTCTTGCAATAGAAAATATTGTAGAAAAAAATTTTTGGTTAATAAAAATCAGGTGGGTATTCTCGTTATTTATTTTAATATTTTTTGAAATATATAATTTGTTACTAAACAGGGTATATATAGATTTTTATACACTTTTTTTATTGATCTTTCTTATTGTTTTAGGGAATATTATTTTTATCTTTACTTTAAAAAAGGAATCAAAGAAGTTATCAAAAGAGTTAGATTATGGGAAATTTTCATTTATTGAATCTATTCAGTTAGATTTTGATCTTGTAGTACTTGCTTTATTAGTGTACATTTCTGGAGGGTTTGAAAGTCCGGTTATTGTTTTGTTTGTTTTTTATGTGATTATTTTAACATTTTTAATTGATCATAAGAAAGCATTTAAAAACAGTTTGATTTCAATTGTGTTGCTTTTACTTATTTTTTTTAAAAAAGAAGGTTTTAGCTCTTCTCCAGAAAAATTAGTTTCAATGATTGCTTTTAATACAATTCTATTTTTTTCATATTTTGTTTCAGCATATGTGTCGAAAAATTTTAAAAAAAATGAAGGGATACTTCAAGAATTATTAAAAAAGACTAAAAAATTGTCAGTTACAGATGGTTTAACAGGTTTGTATAATCAGACATATTTTTTTTCCACACTTAAATCTGAGGTTGCAAAATCAAAGAAGTATAATCTTGTATTTTCTATAATAATATTTGATGTTGATTATTTCAAAAATTATAATGATAATAACGGTCATATCCTTGGTTCGAAAGCACTTGCAAGAGTTGGAGTTGTTATGAATAAAGTTTTTAGAGGGAGTGATATCTTAGCCAAATATGGAGGAGATGAATTTGTTATTATTCTTCCTAAGACAGATAAGGTTGGAGCTTTTTTGGCAGCTGATAGATTAAGAG
>JAUWNT010000232.1 GCA_030612495.1 Candidatus Aminicenantota bacterium | reverse complement strand
TACTGGGATAGTAAGGTTCAATTGAGAGTTGGAGCAGAGTATTTAGTATCAGATTCTTTTGCATTAAGAGCTGGTTACTATAACGATCCTGCACCAAGCCCGATTGAACATATGAATATATTGATGCCCAGTATTACATATGATGTAATTACACTTGGCTGGGCTTATAAAACTGATAAAATTTCTCTTGATTTTTGTCTGGAATATCTAATGGGTAGTAAAAGGGAAGCTGCTGCAGGAATGGAAGGTGTGTTACCTGGAATATATGATCTTGATATATTCGTTCCAAATTTTGGATTTACTTATAGATTCTAAATTTATTGAATTAATTATTGACCAAAAATAAGAGAGTATAGGGGATGGAAATATCCGTTCCCTATACATTCCTTTATTTAAAATAAACATGATATATTAAAACAATACATGTGTTATATCCTTATTGCCAACTGTTTTTGCTGATTGCTGAAAGCTGAATGCTAAGTCTGAGTTTAAGTTTAGATTAACCTTAATCTTAAGCTTATTCATTATTTGATATTCTACTTTTTTTCTTTGAGTTGATCTTTATAAAGGTGTAGTATATTATAATCACATATGCCGATATAAAAGGGGAAAAATGTATGATTGGCGACAATTATTTTTATCTCCTGATCTGTTAATCATACAATTTATAAAATATTTTTTCTCTATCTAAATAATTCTGCTTTAAATTGTGAAGTTCTAACTATTTCTCGCATTCAGCGTTATTCCATTCATTTGCTAACTGCTCAAGGCTTGTGGGTTCAGTTTCGCCTTTCCGGGCAGCTTCCATTGCAGCAATAGTTTTTTTATTCGGCATTTTTACCTTGAATGGTAAAGCTTTCTCAGCAATTACTTGATAAAGGAAAAGTCGAATGCCATCACTCAGAGTAATGCCCATATTTTTAAAAATACGTTTTGCTTCTTGCTTTACTATTGGGTCAATTCTAGATCTAACAACATTATTATCCATCTGTCATCTCCTTTATTTAATGTAGCTACAACGTAGCCATAAATAATGTAACACATTCTTTAGGATTTTTCAACCTATTTTTTAAATATTAATTTTTTATTTTTAAAAAAAATGAAATATTATCTCCATGCGAGACGTTCAGGAATGAAAATCCTTTTAGTTTTCTTCAAAAAAATTCATATATAAAATACAGCTGGTTGTGGGGTCAGTTCTTGAATCTTGAATAATTTTTGACAATTTTACTAATTGTTGAATAGTGTAAACCTAAATAATCAGCTACTTCTTTTTGTTTATAATTCCACTTGATCACCGCTTCAACAATCTCACTTTCCCTCTCCTTTCTTGCTAGGATTGTTTCCAACTTCGGACGACCCACATCTCTCTCTTTCTTTATGACTTCCTCAAAATTTTCATTTCTAACTCGTTTCATTATCTTCCGGGCAAATTTATCTGATCCCAGTATAATACCTCCATGGGCATTTAGCAGCGGATTATCCATTTGTAACCCGGATTTAACAAATTGAACATATTGTTTGCGAGCTGTCATTTTTTTTTCGGAAAATAAGGAGAGTAAAGAATCTATAGCCAAAAAATCCTTCCCCGGCTCCAAACCGGCTGTGGAACGATAGGATGACCACTGCCATTCCCCAATATGCTTCACCAATCCAGCCCGTAAAGGATTTAAAACAATATACCGACATACTTCCAGTAAATAACTCTCCTTTTCGATAACAAAAGCCTTGTAACGTCCCTGGAAAAGATGACCAATACGTTTATGTCTTTTATTAAATCGTTGAGTGTACAAACCATTAAGCCTTCTCATGCCATCAACTAGGTTGGCGCGAGGAGTTTCAATCAATAAATGATAGTGATTGCTCATTAAACAATAGGCATAGATTAAGAATCCGAAACGGGTATGTAAATCCTCTAATAATTCAAGAAAAAACTTTCTGTCTTTTTTATCATGAAAAATATCAATCCAGGCATTACCTCTGGATGTGATATGATACAGGGCTCTGGGATATTCTATTCTAAGGGGACGTGCCATATCTCAATTATAGATCAAACAAATTCAAGAATCAAGAACCAAGAACTGACCCCCTTTGGTATACCCATCTCCTCATAAATTTCCACTAAATATAACAAAAGCCTTGATTTTTCTATAAAATTTCTTTATAATAGCGCATAAAGTAAAATGAAGGCTATAAATGGCAGAAGAATTGTTGAGAAGTATAAAGCAAATGAGCAAGGAACGTGGTGTTTCTCCAGATATTTTTTATTCTGCCATAAAAGAAGCTCTTGTAGCTGTTTCTCAGAAATATTT
>JAUWNT010000131.1 GCA_030612495.1 Candidatus Aminicenantota bacterium | reverse complement strand
TTGGTAAGTATATGCATGAAGTATTTTCAGTAAGGGATGAAGTAACAGGCAAGAAATATAAGAATTTAGCTAAAGGAGTGATTAGTAAAGATAAAATTGAGGTGCTTCCTGAACATTCATTATTAATTACAAGAGATGGTAAAGAAAAGATAGTTGCAGACAGTATTGCTCCTATTCATGATAGGGAGAGTGAGACAATTGGCATTGTTTTAGTATTTAGAGATATTACTGATAAAAGAAAAATGGAAGAGGAACTTATGAAGGCTACAAAGCTTGAGTCAGTGGGTATTCTTGCTGGTGGTATAGCTCATGATTTTAATAATATATTAACAGCTATAAAAGGTAGTATATCTTTAGCAAAATTAAATGTAAGACGTGAAGATAAAATGTTTGGTATTTTAACAGAAATGGAAAAAGCATCTATTCAAGCTGAGAGTTTAACACAACAGCTTCTTACTTTTTCAAAGGGAGGAGCTCCAATAAAAAAGTCTATGAATATATCTAATTTGTTAAAGGATTTATCAATATTTTCATTGAGAGGTTCTAATGTAAAATGTGAGTTTTTTATAGCAGATGATCTTTGGTTAGTTGAAGTGGATGAGGGCCAGATAAGTGAGGTTATAAGTAATTTAATTATCAATGCTGATCAAGCCATGCCTGAAGGAGGAATAATTAATGTTATAGCAGAGAATATTGAGGTAGGAAATAGGCAAGGGAAATATATGAGAAACGGGGAATATATAGAAATTATTATAGAGGATATGGGACACGGTATACATGAAGATGTTCTGGATAAAATATTTGATCCCTATTTTACTACAAAACAAAATGGCACAGGTTTGGGATTGGCTATAAGTTATTCAATAATAAAGAGACATAATGGGTATATGGATGTAGAGTCAGGAGTAGGAGATGGGACTAAGTTTTATATATATCTTCCTGCGTTAATAAATGAACCTATAAAGAGAGAAATATATGAGAGAGAAGAAATTATTTATGGTAAAGGCAGGATATTAGTAATGGATGATGAAGAGGTGGTAAGAAATATAGTAGGAGAAATGCTTGCTTATATAGGATATAAGTTTGAATTTGCAAAGAATGGAGAAGAAGCAATAGAATTGTACAGGAAAGCAAAAAACTCCGGGAACTTATTTGATGTAGTGATTCTGGATTTAACCATACCTGGTGGAATGGGTGGTGAAAAGACATTAAAAAACCTTATAAAAATAGATAAAGAGGTTAGAGCAATTGTATCCAGTGGGTATTCGATTAGTCCGATTATGTCAGAATTTGAGAGATATGGATTTAAAGGGGTTGTTTCAAAACCTTTTGGTATAGTTAATTTAAGTAAAGTATTGCACCAGGTTATTGTTAATATTTAATAGAATATTTTAATAAGTTATTTATGAAATTTTAGAAGGTGTGATGAAAAAGTTGAGGAAATATTTTTTTATATTTATTATATTTATTTTTAGTACTACTATATTTACTCAAAACAATATTGATAATTTAAAAATAAAATTAAAAACTGTATCTGGTAAAGAGAGGGTTGATATTTTAAACCAATTATCAAAAATGTATTATACGCTCTCACCTGCAAAGGTAATAAAATACGGGCAACAAGCATTAGAACTATCACAGAAATTTGGTTATGATAAAGGAAGAGCCCATGCTTTAAAAAATATCGGTGTAGGAAATTATTACTTAAGTAATTACGACAAATCTTTAGAATACTATTTAAATTCTTTGAAAATAATGGAAGAGATTGGAGATAAAGAGGGTATTTCTTCTACTTTAAACAATATTGGTGTTGTTTATTGGAAATTAAACAATTACGATAAAGCTTTGGAAATCTATAATGAATCATTAAAAATGATGAAAGAATTAAAAAATAGAGAGGGGATTTCCAGGAGTTTGAATAATATTGGACTTATTTATATGACATTAAAAAATTATGACAAGGCATTAGAATTTTTTTTAGAAACATTAAAGATAACAAAAGAGATTGGGGTTAAAAATAACATTGCTTATTGCTTAAATAACATTGGAAATATTTATTGGTATTTAGGGAATTATGATAAATCTTTGGAATACTATATGGAATCATTAAAAATAAATGAAGAGATTAATAACAAATATGGTATTGCTGGGAGCACAAAGAATATTGGAGGTATTTATTTAAAACTTAAAAATTATGATAAATCATTGGTATATCTTAAAAAAGGGTTGAAATTAGCTAAAGAAATCGAAGCAAAAGACCTTCTCCAAAATATCTATGAAGCTTTCTACGATTTTTATAATGTAAAAGAGAATTATAAAAAATCACTTGAATATTATAGGTTGTATTCAGAAGTAAAAGACAGAATTTTTACAGAAGAGAGCAGCAAAAAAATTGCAGAGATGCAGACAAAATATGAGACAGAAAAGAAGGAAAAGGAGAATGAGGTGTTGAGAAAGAATAATGAAATCCAAAACTTAGAAATAATTCGCCAAACAAGTATTCGTAATTCATTTATAGTTATTTCTTTATTGATTTTAATATTAGTTTTTGTAATTTATGGGCGTTATAGAGGTAAGAAGAGAGCTAATAAAATGCTTTCAAATAAAAATCAGCAGATCAATGAACAAAAGGAGCAATTATCCAAAACTTTAATAGAGTTGCGTGAGACTCAGAAGACATTGGTAGAAGTAGCTCACAGAACAGGTATGGCAGAGATTGCAACTGGAGTTCTTCACAATGTTGGTAATGTATTGAATAGTGTAAAAGTATCTTCACAGTTTTTGAGGGAGAAGGTTGAGAATTCGAAAGTGAAAGGTTTGGAGAAGGTAGTAGATTTGTTTAAAGAGCATGAGAATGATCTGAATAGTTTTATTACATTAGATGAGAAAGGTAAGATGCTTCCTTTATATTTAATTAAGCTAGTGGAAGCTTTAAAAGTGGAGCAGGATACTTATTTGGATGAATTGTATAATATAAACACTGGAATCAGCCATATTGAAGAGATTGTTGCAGTGCAGCAGGATTATGCAGGAGTTTCAGGAGTTACAGAAATGATATTATTAACAAAGATGATGGATGATGTAGTTAAGATGTATCATGATTCTTTTAGCTTATATAAGATAAAGGTATACAAGAATTATTCTAAGGTTAGTCCGATATTAATAGAAAAGGGTAAGTTAATGCAGGTATTTGTTAATATATTGAAGAATGCAGAGGAGTCATTTATTATAAAAGGTGAAGATGATAAGATAATAAAAATAAATATTTTAGAGGATAATGAGTCTCAAAAAGTAGAGATAATTGATAATGGGGTAGGTATAAAGAAGGAGGATTTAGCCAGGATATTTTCATATGGATATAGTACAAAGGAGAATAGTAAAGGGTTTGGACTTCACACAAGTGCTTTAACATTAGAAGAACTAAAAGGTAAAATGTTTGTTTATAGTGAGGGTGAGGGTAAGGGAGCAAAATTTACAGTGATTATTCCAAGAAAAGCAGATGGGGGATAATATGAATGAAAATAACAAAAAAAATAAAAGGATATTAGTAATTGATGATAATAAACAGATCCATCAGGATTTTAGAAAAATATTAGTTATTGGGGAAAAAAAAGAAGCAGATCTGGATAAAATAGAAAGAGCTCTTTTAGGTGAAACAAAAGGGTTAAAAAAAGATGAATTTGTTATTGATTGTGCTTTTCAGGGAGAAGAAGGTTTGAAGATGATTGAAGAATCACTTGAGAAAGGAGAACCATATTCAGTAGCTTTTGTTGATGTTAGAATGCCTCCCGGCTGGGATGGCATTAAAACAATATCAAGTATATGGAAAGTATACAAAGACTTGCAAATTGTTATTTGTACTGCTTATTCTGATTATTCATGGAAAGATATTGTTGAAAAATTCGGATATTCAGATAAACTTTTTATTCTTAAAAAACCATTTGACAATATTGAAGTTCGACAACTTGCCTGTGCTTTAACTGAGAAATGGGAACTTACGAGAATTGCTAATATGAAAATGTCTGAACTTAAAAGTAATGTTGAAGAAAGAACTAAAGAGTTGATGGAATCGGAGAAGAAGTACAGAACAATGATTGATTATTCGAATGATATGATTTGGACTTTAGATAGAGAAGGTAATTTTTTATATTTTAATAAAAAATCAGAAGAGGTATCTGGACATGAGATGAAAGAAGGGGTTGGGAAAATATTTGATCCAGTGATTTTCGAAGAAGATTTGGAAAAGGTTAAAAGGGTTTTTAAAGAAACATTGAAAGGAAAGCCCAATCATTATGAAGTAAGAATTTATGATATAAACAATAAAGTGTTATATTTATCTGTGAATACAGCTCCAATGTTTAAAGATGGAAAGGTAATCGGAACTGTTAGTTTTGGAAGAGATATCACGGAGAGTAGGAAGATGGAGGAGGAGCTTTTGAAATCAACAAAGCTTGAGTCAATTGGAATACTTGCAGGTGGAATAGCACATGATTTTAATAATATTTTAACAGCGATTATAGGTAACATATCAATTGCAAAGATGTATGTAACTTCCCGGGATAAGGTATATGATGTATTGACAAAGATGGAGAAGGCATCTTTTCAAGCCAAGAATTTAACTCACCAGTTATTGACCTTTGCTAAGGGAGGTGCACCTATAAAGAAGCTATCTTCTGTAAAGGATTTAATAGAGGATTCTACTATATTTGCTTTAAGAGGTTCTAATGTTAAGCCTGAATTTTTATTAGCTAAGGATTTGTGGAATGTAGAAATAGATGAGGGTCAGATAAGTGAGGTTATAAATAATTTAGTTATAAATGCGAATCAGGCCATGCCAGAGGGAGGAGTAATAAAGGTATTAGCTGAGAATGTGAGTGTAGGCAAAGATGATATTCTTCCCATAGGAGAAGGTAAGTATGTAAAAATAGTGATAGAAGATAAGGGTATAGGAATACCGGAGGAGTATTTACATAAGATATTTGATCCCTTTTTTACTACAAAGCAAGAGGGTAGTGGTTTAGGTCTTGCGACAACATATTCAATAATAAAGAAGCATGATGGATATATTGATGTAGAGTCAGATATAGGAAAGGGGACTAGTTTTTATATATATATTCCTGCATCAGAGCGTGATGTATTAGAATTGGAGGATTTGGATTTTAAATCGATTAAGAGAGGGAGGGGCAGGGTGTTGGTAATGGATGATGAGGAGCTGGTCAGGAATGTAGCAGGAGAGATGTTGAAAACGATTGGTTATGAAGTGGAATTTGCAAAAGATGGGTTTGAGGCTATTGAGAAGTATAGAAAAGCAAAGGAAAGAGAGAAGGTGTTTGATTGTGTGATATTAGATTTAACAGTACCAGGAGGAATGGGAGGTAAGGAATTGATAAAGAAATTGGTTAAGATAGATCCAGGAGTTAGAGCAATAGTGTCGAGTGGGTATTCGAATGATCCTATAATGTCAAATTATAGGGAGTATGGATTTTCAGGTGTAGTTCCTAAACCATATGAAATTCAGGAGCTAAGTAATGTTTTACATGAAGTTGTAAAGAATTTAAAAGATGTAAAACAAGATAATTAAATTGAAAAAAAAGAAGTTTTAAAGGAAAATATGGAAAAAGAGAATAAAGAGCACCGTCTTTATCTGGAAGCAGTGCTGGCAAATGCACCTGATGCTATAATTACTCTGGATTCGCATCATAAGATAATTATGTGCAATCAAGTAGCAGAAAAGATTTTCAAATATTCCAGACATGAAATGATAGGGAAAGATATTGATGAATTAATTGCTGGAAATGATCAATTTGATGAAGC
>JAUWNT010000089.1 GCA_030612495.1 Candidatus Aminicenantota bacterium | reverse complement strand
AAAGATATTGGAGTGACTTCATAGAAGCTTTTATCTTCTTTATATTTAATTTGGTAATTTTTTTTAATTTCCTCTCTTTTCTGCCCAATGAGCGGGAGCATGTGTCTTTTAAGTATATTTTTGGAATTCAGTTCCTCAAAGCTGTACACTTCTTTCTCTTCTAAGTCATAATCGATTATATAAACTTTTTCCCCATCACAGTAGATATCATAATTTTCATCTCCTTTTATTTCAAGACGGAAAAAATGTGGATATTTAAAATAAAATTTACCATGAAGTGAAATTTTGTATTTTAAATATGAGATTTTTTTTTGCTGTTTTATATTACAGGAAATCAGCTTTTGTTTTTTAAGGCGGTTCTCCCATTTTATAAGGAGCGAATCTATATCTTGACTATGTACGTGAGTAGAGAAAAAGATGAATGAAGCAGTAACAGCAGTGAAAAATATTACTATATATTTTATTTTCATAACCTTTTTCTGTTTAAGAATGACGGAAGAAGAAACATAGTGTATAACCAACATGCAAATACTCCAAATCCGACTATAGTCCCTGTGTTAGATATTAGGGGAGAGGAAGATACCCTTAAGCTCAAAAAACAAATCATTGTTGAGATACTAGTTAGGGTCAATATAGGAGCGATATCATAGAGAATAACAGAAATATGTTTTTCTGGATTATTAATTTTACGGTAAATAAGATGTACAGAGTCGTCAATACCAATACCTATAACTACAGCAACTATACCGATAAGAGCAGGAGAAAAACTGATAGAGGTGACATTAATAAAAGCTAATGTCAGGGGTATTGCACCTAAGAGAGGTAATACAGATAAAAACAGTATTCGAAATTTTCTAAAAAAAATAAACAGTATTATAGCTATTATACTTCCAGCCCACAAACTAATAGAAATAAAATCTCTTTTGATTATTTTATTAACAGACTGGTGGACCTGATATGTTCCGGTAAGCTCTTTTTCTATGTGTTTTTGAGAAGGTATTTTTTTCAGAGCTTCAGAAATATTTAGAAGCGAATCCGGGTTATTTAATTCATTTATGGGCCAAACATAGGTTTGTAGATAGAAAGTTTTTCCTTCTTTCTTAAGGAATTGAGCTAGAGGATTACTGCTGGTTTTTGAGACCAATGTTTTTTCATTAAAAATCTCCTCCAAAAGATTATAGTATTTTATATGATGGGGAAGAATGTTAAAACCATGCAAATCTAACTGATTGAAAAAAGTCGCCCTGTTTTCTTTTATTTTGGTTAATAGATTCCTCACTTGAACAAGGTTATTTTGGACCTTATCATAAGGAATATAAAATAAAGTCGGAGAATAAAACCCTGTGATTTTCTTATTTCGTACTAATTTAATTAGTTGTTTATCTAAATATTTTTGATAATCTATTCCCTCTGAAATCTGTTCAGTTTTAAGAGTTATCTGAGTGTTTAATAAGAAGGAGGCCCCGAATTTCTCTGAGACTTCTTCTGCGTTTTTTAAAGATTTTATGTTTTTAGGTAGGAGTTTGAATAAACCCATGTCAAATTTTAGGTTCAATGAAATTATGACTGAGATAATTATTAGTATGAATGCAATTATTCGGCTGGTAAAAACATTTTTAATAGATTTCTTGTAGAAAAAACCGGGTATTATTCCTATTTGATTTAATTTGATATGTTTTATTCTTTTAGGCTTAAGTATTCTAACTATAGATGGAAAAAGCAATAAGGTCATGATTAAGGTTAGAATAAGGCTTGAACAGGTTAGCAATCCAAACTGCCTCAAGGCAGAATATCTGGAAAAGGATAACATAAAAAATCCGCATCCAGTTGTTAAAATTCCTATAACCACTGGAGGGCCGCAGTCGCTCATAGTATATTTAATCGCTGTTTCAGTGGAATTATGCTTTTTATGGTATTGAAAAAACCTGCTGGACAGATGAAATGTAATATCGATACCTAAGCCTAAAACGATTGCTGCAAATCCAATTGAAATCAGTTTTAAGGGATTGAAAAAAAAGCGGGCGATCAAAAGAGATACAAACACTGAGAGAAATATTGGAAGAAAACACATCAAAGTTACTTTCAAATTTCTAAAAACTATTACCAGCAAAGTAAATATAAGGATTGAAGATATTAGATTAATAATAATCATTTCTCTGTTCATTGATGAAGATGTTTCAGCTGTAAGACCATATTTTCCAGCAAATTCACAGATGATACTTTGAGAGCCCTCTATTGATGACTTTATTTTATTTATTTTTGTTTTGATAGTATTTGTTAGTTCTAGACAATATTTTGTATCTTCTCCTGACCCCCGCGGCTGAGCAAAGATTAATCGGGAGGAATGGTCTGCTGAGTCAAAATAAAGACTAGTTTGTGAAATTTTAAAATTAGCCATATAATCTTTAAGCCACGGTTCTAATAATTCCCGGAGATTAAAAACATCTACTGCGATCAGCGCTCTGTATTTTGGATTATCAGTTATTACAAGCTTTTTCCGTGTTCGGACAATCTCTCTTTTTATACCTTGGTCAGTGAATTTTTCTGAAAACCAAGTTAAATACCTGCTTGGATCTTGAAATATCGCAGCTCTTGTCATTTGGATCATCCTATCTGCTTCTGATAGGTCGAATAGTCCTGATTGAACAAATAATATCTCTTTCATAGATCGGAGTTCCTGGGCTAATGTATCTGTAAATTGATTTTTTACATTCTCATCAACCTGTTGATGTTTTTGCAAAATGACAATAGGAGTGCTTTCACCAAACCTCTCATGGTTTTCAAGAAAGTGCTTGAACTCTTTTCCATGAAGTCCTTTTATATCAAGAAGCATTGATTCAACTTCTAAATCTTTTAGAAAAAAAGTCCCAGATATTAATATAATTATAGAAGCGAGAATAACTATTCTATAGTTTTTATATGAGAAGTGAGATATGATTTTTGAAAATTTTTTTAATATTTTCAGCATTTAGTGAAATACCTTTTATATAAATCAGGTTTCATAAATAAAATTTGTAAGACCTGTGATCATTAACTTGATCTGTATTTTTGCCTCAGTCATGGGAATAACTTTAGAGAAGTTTTCCCATTCCCTTTCAATCATATCTGTTGCTTCTTTTTTACATAAAGAAAGAGCCCCGGATTCCCTGATAATATTATTAGCGATTTTCAATTTTTCAGGGTTATTTCTCATCTCTTTTGAACATAAAATAGATAACAGCAGGTCTGCATCTTTTTTCTCTGAGTATTGGATAGCCTTATAAATAACATAAGTTAGTTTTCCTGAAGAAAGATCTTCACCGGATGTCTTAGTCCAGTTAGGAGATCTGCTAAAATTATGAATATCATCGATTATCTGAAAACCTGTTCCAAAAGCTCTTGCCATTGATTTATAGCTTTTAT
Organism: Candidatus Aminicenantota bacterium; assembly: GCA_030612495.1. Taxonomy (GTDB): domain Bacteria; phylum Acidobacteriota; class Aminicenantia; order UBA2199; family UBA2199; genus JAUWNT01. Next base: position 5,684 of record JAUWNT010000089.1, on the reverse strand, counting down.
AAGTATTTTTATTCGCTTTTGCAATAATGCACGCAGCTTCGCTGCCGCCCTCCACAGCTGCACCTGTTTTGTATGCATACATTTGCAGTATTTTATCTTCAAGAGAATCATTTGACCAAGCTTTAAAATTTTCGGCTGTTAAGTTCTTTGACCAAAAAATATCCATTGCCTGTCCAAAATGTGCCCTGATCATTGTCTTATTTATTGATTCATATAATTTCCTTTTTTGGTTATTATCAAGACTTGAATTATTCTTGATCAAAATGTTCGGAAGAAAATATAATGTACATCCAGCATTTATTGATACATCCTTGCCGTAACGGATATGAATACAATCATCTCCTCTTCTTAGCAAGGAATCATCCTCTATATCATCAATAATAAGTGCTCCTGTATGGTTTAGTTCCATCACACTGCATATTAATTCTTCATATTGTTCAGGATTAACACCCAATGATTCAAGAGTTAAAAGTCCGAACAGAGGACGCCACCTTCTTCCTTTTCTTGAAATTAAATCCCATACTGGTTGTGACAGCACAGAGCTTAGAGCATCTGAATCGTGTTTCCATTTGGGTTTCCCAAGGTAATATTCAACTTTTTCATTGCTCATATTTTTTGGGAAAAACGATTCGATTCTTTTGTCTACTTTTGAAGAAAAAGCATCCAAGTATTTTTTAAAATCGAATATATAACAATATCCATGTAGTTCTAATCGAGCTCGACCTGATATCTCTTTATCTTTTTTTATTCCCTTGACTTTACCGGCTCCTTCCCAGATAGCCCGAATAATCCCAAAGAAAGGTATTTCCTGTTCTTCTAATAAAGGGGAAAAATCAAGCTCGGTTTCTAATTCTGGAATTAGAATTTTCCATTTAACTGGATAAACTACATGAGTTCTAGGACTTTTCCAGAAACCTGTGGGTTTCATATTTACGCAACTAAGAACTTTTGGAACTGAACCTGGTTGGTGATAGAAAGCCCCTCTGTCAATTATTTCATTTTTTTCCATATCCCTGTGAGTAATGATAATAATGTCAGAGCCGTCGTTTAAATTTATACCTATCCAATCCCAACCCAGATATCTTCTTTTATCAGAGTTTAAAAAAAACCAATTATTGAAATCGCCCCATTGATGATCCATCCAAGCTTTACCGGTAATAGAATGTGAATCTACTTTTCCTGATAATTTCATTTTGGGATAAATGTTATAATAAGTAGATTCCAGATCTGGAACGTCATAATCATGTAGATTAATGACTTTTTCTAAAGGAGACAGTTTTATCCTAATAAGCTTTTTTTGGGCATGGTCTTTGAATGAAAGAATAAAAGTTTGTCCTTTCTGGTTAAGAGAAAAGTCATCCCAGTGAATACTGAGGGAGTCAGCTTGTAAATAAACAGGGTCTGTTATAACTTTAATAGGAGAGGGAGGTCCATAAGTTTTAATTTCATCCATATAAGCTTTTAAAAGAATAGGGTCTAGATTTCCTGATTCATCTTGAAGCAGTAAAAGCTGCTTCGCATCATTAAGGTTGTCCAATACATCTCTATGTATCTGGCTGAGAAAACTGAAGGAATTATCTTTTGGGTCAGTGGTTGAATTAATTAGATAGAACACATGCTTTTCTTTTTCCGGAGGATCTTTCTCTATCTTTTGCCGGAAAAGAGATAACATGAAATACTTTCTGTCAATATTATTTCCTTCATAAAACCCCTGAAAAAACCACCATTCAAGAGGAGTTTCAAGATGAGGAGATTCATCAGCTAGCTTCAAAAAACACCATAGGAAAATCCTTTTTCAATCATGTTGAAATATTAGAGAATTAATTATCAATTGTCAAGTACCTGAACTTAATTAATATTTATTACAAATAGTATATCTACTTCCTGCGAAACATGGGATCCCATGGGGGAAGAAGAATTGCTTTTGTTTTAAATATTTTTATAATATTTTCAGGAATATACTTTTTATGAACCACAATCTCCTGAACATAATAACCAAACCATTCATCCATCATGTGATAATAACCATTTTTGCAAGCTTTTTTACCCCAGGAATTCTCAACTAACCATTTTTTTACTTTATTATTAACAATATCAACACCAGTAAGCACCATATTATGAGTAGGATTATTTGAGAAAGTCTCAAATAGTTCCTTTCTTGTCAATTCAAATTTCATATTGTAAAGAGATTCATAATCATATATTGCAGGGATCATTAAACCCTTTTTACTGAAAGATTCTTTTCCTACATCACATCCAAACCAAACAGGTTGTTTTCCAAGTATACTTTTTTTTGCAATCTCTTTTAATGTCTCTATTTTACAGTTGACAAACTTTAAATTTGGACGATCATATACGGATTTATCTAAATCTATTTCATACAATTTGCCATAATCTCTTGTAGGGATAGAATATATAGCTAAATAGTCATCAAGTTTTACATTAACAACTTCTTTATAAAATTGTTTTGGAGTGTACCTTTTTAAACTTGTTATTTTTTTGTCTTTGTCTTTGTATCTCCATAAGAAACTCTTGCAAGGATTACCAAAATTTATCACCAGTATTTTATACACATCCTTTAATGCTTGCAGTTTAAGCCCTCTTGCTTTTTTTATGTTCTTTATTTTTCTTAATTTAATTGCATATTCTCTTAATTTAAGCCGAAGTACATGGTTCACACTACGAGAATGAGAAGAACTGTACGTTTCTGGCATCACATCTTTAGGAACAAGACCATATTTTTTAATTAATTCTCGCACTCCAACCCATTGACCACCATCAGAAATTGGATGCTTTATTAAAAATTCTACATAACGGTCATCAAGAGGTTTATTTTTTGTTTTTATTATTTCCTCAAGAAACATATTTGCCTTTTCCAATTTATCATAAAAGAAAAGATAGCTTTCAGAAAATTCTATATTTTTAACATTTAATTTTTTAGCTGCAAAAGGCCTTAGAATATTTAAACTAGAAAACATCCAACAACGACCAGTTGACTCCTGATTTGTTATTTCCTGGGATTCAAGTTTATTTGAAAAATAGGGATCAATAGAAATTATTTTTTCCCTATTCAAAACAATTTTTCTTGCATCTATTTCAGCAAGGGCATTTTGTGCAAATTTAGCATGCATGTCCATTTTAAAACTTGCTTCAATCTCCTTTAACATTTCCTGACTAATACCGTTGTTATCCTTTTTTAGACCATAAAGAGTGACTGAAATAATAAAAATAAGTATTAAACAAAAACTCTTTTTCATATAATCCTCCTTTTCCCTTCAAAAATTATATATTATAAGAGAAATAACAGATTAATATATCTCTTTTTTTTATTCAAGTTTTTATAAGAAAAAATATTAGAATAAAATCAAATTCTTGACTTACAAGGTTTGCTATGATATAAAAAAAATTAACAGAATGTAATAATTAGTATTTCTTTAAATAATTTACATAAGCTAAATGTCCTTGTTTTTTTGCAAATAAAAGGAGCTAATATGAGATTGAAAAAGCATCCAATTCTAAAATTCAAACGAAAAAAAGAAATTACATTTTTTTATGAAGGCCAACCCATTATAGCTTATGAAGATGAACCTATTGCAGCTGCCCTTCATGCAGCTGGTATCACAACACTTTCAGAAAGTTTTCGCTTCCATCGCGCTAGAGGATTCTTTTGTGCAATAGGCAAATGCGCTTCGTGTGTAATGGAAGTTGATGGAGTATCAAATGTTAAAACCTGTATTGTTCCAGCTATGCAAGGAATGAAAGTAAAAAAACAAATAAAAGCCAAAGTATCTCCTGAAGAGTTCTCAGGCCCAAAAGTATTTAAACAAACTCCTGTTATTAAAACAGATTTTGCAATTGTCGGGGGTGGACCAGCAGGGCTTTCTGCTGCTATATATGCTGCTCGTTTTGGAATAAAGCCTATGATTATAGAAGAAAATTTTCTTATGGGAGGGCAACTAATAAAGCAGACTCATAAATTCTTTGGAAGCAAATCTCACTATGCCAGCATAAGAGGTATAGATATTGCAAAAATTTTAATAAATGATGCTCAGGAAAAGGGAGTTGATATATGGACATCTTCATCAGTAGTTGGATTTTTTTCTGGCAATACACTGGGTGTTATAAAAGAAGGACAATATTATAAAGTTAAGGCCAAAACAATTCTTATTTCTACTGGAGCATCAGAAAAATCGATCTCATTTCCAGGTAATGATTTACCCGGGGTTTATGGAGCTGGAGCAATTCAGACACTAATGAACGTATATGGAATAATCCCAGGTAAAAGGGTCTTAATACTAGGCGCTGGTAACATTGGTGTGATTGTAGCTTATCAATTGCTCCAAGCAGGGATAGAAGTAGTAGCTGTTGCAGAAGCATTGCCTAGAATTGGTGCATATATTGTTCATTCAGCTAAGCTTAAACGGCTTGGAGTTCCAATATTTACATCTCATACAATCTCTCATGTTTTTGGAAAAGATAGAGTTGAACAAGCAGAAATCGTTGAAATCAACAATAAATGGCAAAAAATTTCGGGAACTGAAAAAAGATTGGATGTAGATACTGTAGGTTTAGCAGTTGGGCTTAGCCCATCAGTGGAGATCCTCTCTCAGGCTGGAGCAAATATGACATATATACCAGAACTTGGAGGTTACATCACTCTTCATAATATAAATATGGAAACCTCAATTCCTGGAACTTTTATTGCTGGAGACATTTCTGGAATTGAAGAAGCATCTTCAGCTATGCTGGAAGGAAGAATTGCAGGTTTAAATGCTACAAATAAAATTATTGGGGAAAATAAAGAAATCGAACAAGAAATAACTAAAAATCAAAAAGAACTTGTAGAATTGAGAGAAGGCCCATTTGGTGAAAAAATTAGAATCGGGAACCAGAAGCTTTATAAGGAGGCAGAGAATAATGGAATATACTAAAAAAGGCTATTTTCTTGAAAAACACATAAAATTCCCATCAAAAAAAAGATTAAGAGAAAAACCAGTAGCAATAATCGAATGTACTCAGAATATACCATGTAACCCATGCGTGGAAGCCTGCCCTTTTGGAGCTATAACAATTGAAGGAAATATTAATTCTTCTCCAGAAGTCAATTTTGAAACCTGCACAGGGTGTGGCTTTTGCCTTGGGATTTGCCCTGGATTAGCGATCTTCTTAATGGATCTTTCCAAAGGGTATGGCCTTGTTACAATACCCTATGAACTTTTTCCTCCGGATAAAGGTGAACCAGTTGACCTTCTTGATCGTTCCGGTCAAAAAGTAGGTGAAGGAACTATTGAGCAAATAAGAAATTTAAAAAAATATGACCGTACCATCCTGGTAACATTAAAAATGGATGAAAAACTAATAAAAATTGTAAGAGGCTTCAGGAGGAAAAAATGAAAGAAAAGGTTATTGTTTGCAGATGCGAGGATGTGACAGAAGATGAAGTGATTGAAGCAATACAATCAGGTGCAACAACTCTTGAAGAACTTAAACGTGTACTGCGAGTAGGAATGGGTTCTTGCCAGGGAAGAACTTGCGGACCAATATTAGTTTCATTACTTGCCAGAGAATTAAATAAGAATCCCAAGGAAATTAAACAGTGGAATAAGCGCCCTCCTTTAAAACCGGTTCACATGAAAATATTCATAGAGGAATAATCGAATGAGTAATAATTATGAAGTAGCTAT
>JAUWNT010000213.1 GCA_030612495.1 Candidatus Aminicenantota bacterium | reverse complement strand
AGCTTTGCTCAATCCCGGTAAAAGTAGAAGAAGCAATAAACAAACACCTAAAACAAATCCATTTTTTCTCATTCTTCCCTCCTTAAATAATTGCCCGTAATGTCAAAAGTTTTTAAGGTAAAACTTCTATCATTACCTTAGTATAAACTTTATTATATGCTGCCTTTATATAAATCAATCTCGTTAAAGCAAAATAAAGATATTTTTTTACTGTAATTTCTGGGGGGGGTCTTTAGTATATCTATTTATTAATTTGATCACGTTTTTTATATAGTATAATAAAAATTTGTTGTCAAGTTAATTTTTCAAAATTTTTTTTCTTTTATACTCATATATTTACCTTAAATCAATAACAAAAAAAATAATTATGATTGAATTATATAGAAATTATATACACTTTTCAATTATACGAATTGACTCATTAAAAATTTATATAAAATAGGGTGTTGTCTTTTGTTTGAATAAATAATATAATTAGAAAATATAAAAATGTTTAAGCGATGGAAAAAAATAGATCTTTTTATTGCCCTGTTGTTTATAATTACAGGTTTATCATATCTCTTTTTCAGGGGAGGCTTTCGTTTATTTTTAGATATATTAATTATTGTTGCAGTAATAAGGTTATTTTTAATTATTAAGAGAAAATTACTGTGGAAAACAAGGAATAGACTCATTTTTTCAGGTCTTTTTTTTATTGTCACTCCAATAATTTTGATTGGAATATTTTTCTTCTTTATACTATATGTGATTATAGCTCAATATGGTGTGGTTATTGTGGATAACTTGATAAAGCGGCAATTATCTAATTATAAAAACAATGTGAATGTTTATCTTTTACTAAATGATAAATCAAAGATGTTAGAAAGAATAGAGCGATTAAAAAGATATTATCCTTCTAACCTTTTAATGATTTTAAGTGAAAAGCAAGGTGATGAATATAAAGTTTTTTTTAACTATCCGCCTAATTTTGATCAAAAGAATTTAAGAATGTGTCAATTTTCTGGATATTTTAAACTTAAAGATAAATTGTATCTTGGTGTTTTAAAAAAAAGAGGAAATTTTTCTGTATTAATCGCAATGAATGTTAATCAGGATTATCTGGATGAGTTATCAACAATAAGTGATTTTAAAATAAGATTAATAAGTAAGGATGGATCATTTTCTCCCAAATCAGTAACTGATGAAATCTCAAACATCACATCTGAACAGGAGGAGCGTCTCATATTGCCATGGCCATATAAATATAGATTTTTTGATTTTGATGAAATTAAATCAAAAGAATTAAAGCAAAAAGAACATTATCATCTATTGGCGATTGATTATGATAAGATTTTACTAAAACTGAGGGGTGTGGATTCAAAATCTGTCCAGGTAAATATTGAAAAGGGTATATATTTTCTTATTGGGTTTTTTGCTATTTTTATAGTAATATCATTTTTTATTGGTATTAAAATTTTAAGGGTCATTACAAAATCAGTAAATCAGATAACAAAAGGTATTCAACAAATAATGAGAGGTGATTTTTCATACAGGATAAAAATAAAATCAGGAGATCAACTTCAATATTTAGCTGAATCATTCAATGAAATGGCATCTGGAATTGGTAGACTATTAGTTGAAGAAAAGGAAAAACAGAGGTTAGAAGAAGAATTAAGAGTTGCAAGAGGCATTCAATTGAAATTACTTCCGGAAGAAAATTTTGATACTGATGAGTTTGATGTTGCTGGTGTTAATATTCCTGCTGATGAGGTTGCTGGTGATTATTTTGATTATTTCTATAAAAAAGGTAAGTATATGACTATTCTTGTGGCAGATGTTTCAGGGAAAGGTGCATCTTCTGCTTTTTATATGGCTGAGATGAAAGGGATTATCACTCTTCTTCAAAAGAATGAAATATCTCCGAAATCTTTAATTGTTGAATGTCATTCAAGTTTACGTAATTCTTTTGATAAAATGACATTTATAACTATGAATATGGCAAGATTTATAATTCCTGAAAATAAATTTATCTTTGCAAGAGCAGGACATACACAGGCCATTTTATTCAGTTTTGAAGAAAAAGAATGCTTTGAGTTATTTCCCGAAGGAATGGCCATTGGTTTAACAAATTTTTCAAAAGATAAGATACAGGAAATTGAGATAAATTATAAAAAAGGAGACATTTTATTTTTGTTTTCAGATGGATTGTCAGAAATAATGAATGTAGAGGATGAAATGTTAGGTGTTGACAATTTGAAAAAATTGATTCAAAAAAATCATGAACTTTCTTCTAAAGAGATAAAACAGAAGATTCTTGATTTTAGTATTAAATTTTCTGATACAGAAGTGAATAGAGATGATTTAACTTTTATTGTATTGAAGGTAAAATAAAAATGGAAGAACTTGAAAAAATATTGAATTATAACTTTAAAAACAAAGAGATTTTAAGAAAAGCTTTAACACACAAATCCTTTAATGAAGGGAAAAAAAAGGGTACATTGGATAATGAAAAACTTGAGTTTCTTGGAGATTCTGTTATAAATTTGATTGTTACAGCCTATTTGTTTAAAAGGTTTAAAAAATTAGATGAGGGTGAATTGTCAAAATTAAAAGCTCACCTCGTATCTAGTGATTTTTTATTTAAAGCTTCAAAATCGATCAATCTCGGAGATTATATACTTCTTGGAAAGGGTGAGAAGAAACACAATGGAAGGAATAATAAAAAAATAATATCATCTCTTTTTGAAGCTGTAGTTGGTGCTTTGTATATTGATTCTAACTTTAAAGTTGCATCAAGCATTATTCAACCATTTTTTAAAAGCTTTTTAGAAGAATTATCTGAAAGAGATGTAAAAATTAATGATTATAAGTCAGAGCTTCAGGAATTAGTTCAAAAGCATAAGAATTCTTTACCTGAATATAAAATTATAGATGAGTTTGGTAAACCACCGGATGTTATTTTTAAT
>JAUWNT010000135.1 GCA_030612495.1 Candidatus Aminicenantota bacterium | reverse complement strand
GATCTCATTTACCAAATCTCGCACAAGTATAACACTTTTATTAATTATACTTCTATTCTTAATTATATTGTTTGTTAAATTATTTTTGGATTCAAAAAGGATATTAATTTTATTTAATTTCTTTTTTTTATTATCTTTTTTATAGAAATCAAAACAATAACTATTTATATATAAATAATCGATAAAATTCAATATAAAATCAAAACTTAACTCTATTTCCTGTATGAAATGAATTAACACATTTTTTACTCTGTTTTCCTTTAAAATTTTTATAATATTTTTTGCAATCTTTCTTGCATCTATTAATGATCCATAATCTCCAGCACCAACAACAATTATTAACCTTTTATGCTTATATGAATTAAATACAATCTCTTCGTCTATTTCACCCTTAAATTTATACTCTTTTATAAAGAATTCAATTTCAGGATATTTTTTAATAATTCTTTCAAAACTCTTATTTTTAAATACAGGAATAACAATTCCATTTATGCCCTTTAAATCAAATTTACTCCTCTTTTCAACTCTCATAATATCCTCCAGGATTCAAATCATAACAAAATATAACACATTCTTCAAATGGTTTACTAATTAATCTTAAATCACATGTAATGCTGTAATAAAAATTTTTTTATAATTTTTATTTTTTATAAGGAAACAAAACATTATTATATTTCGTATTTATATAATTAAGAAAAAAAATTTACAATGGAGAAAATTTAAATGGAAAAAGTCAAGAAAAAAAAATCAAAAAAGAAAATTATAATACTGAGCATTATTAGTTTTATAATTCTCTTAATAATCCTGTCCAATATTTTTAAAGGAGACAAAGAACCTATTATAACTGTTCAGACTGAGAAGGTTGAAAAACGGGACATTACCCAGATTGTATCAGCAACAGGTAAAATAAATCCTGAATATAAAGTTATCATTACACCGGAAGTTACAGGAGAAATCGTTGAACTTCCTGTAAAAGAAGGAGACTCAGTAAAAAAGGGTCAACTTTTAATAAAGATAAAACCAGATACATATATTGCTCAGAGAGATAGAGCAAGGGCAAATTTAGAATCAGCTAAAGCTACCTTAAATATGAAAATAGCCCAACTGAACCTGGTTAAAATCGATTATAAAAGAACAGAAAAACTTTTTAAAAGTGGAATCTCCAATAAACAGGAAATGGATAATATCAAATCCAATCTAGCTTCATATAAAGCTCAATTAAATGCTCAAAAAGCAATTGTCTCACAAGCAAAAGCATCTTTAAAAGAAACTGAAGAGAGTTTATACAAAACAACAATTTATTCACCTATGAATGGTACTATAAGCCAGCTTAATGTTGAATTGGGAGAAAGAGTTCTGGGAAGTGGTTTTACACAGGGAACTGATATAATGACAGTAGCTGATTTATCAAAAATGGAAGCTGAGGTTGAAGTTGATGAAAATGATGTTGTATTAGTTTCTATTGGAGACAAGACCAAGATAACCTTAGATGCATTTAATAACAAAGTATTTACAGGTGTTGTAAAACAAATCGCAAATAGTGCTAAAACAAGAGGCTTGGGAACCCAGGAAGAGGTGGTTAATTTCGATATAAAGATAAGCTTAGAAAATTTTGATAAAAAAACCAGGCCTGGTATGTCATGCAATGCAGATATAGAAACTGAGACAAAAAAGAATGTACTTGCTGTTCCGATTCAGAGTGTTACTGCAAGATCTGAGAAAGAGGAACAAGAAGAAGATAAGAAAAAAGATGAAAATTTTGGAACAAAAAGAATTAAGAAAAAAAAGAGTAAACCAAAAGAGGTTGTGTTTGTTGTCGAAAATAATGTTGCAAAAATGAAGGAAGTAAAAATTGGAATAAGCGATGATACATATCTTGAAATCAAGAAGGGTCTTAAGCAAGGAGAGACCGTTGTAATAGGTTCATACAGAGCAATCTCAAAAGAACTCAAACATGATTCCAAAATTATTGTAAAAAAAAAGGAAAAGCCTTTTAAAAAGGAAAAATAATTTTTTTGGAAAAAATAATTATGAACATTATAAATTTAGAAAATATAACAAGAATCTATCAAGTTGGTTCAGAAGAAGTCCGAGCTTTAGATGATATTTCTCTTAGAATTGACAAAAATGAGTATGTCGCAATTATGGGCCCTTCAGGATCCGGCAAATCAACACTCATGAATATTTTAGGGTGTCTTGACACACCTACATCAGGAAAATATGATTTTAAAGGTATTAATGTTAGTGATATGAGCGATAATGAGTTAGCTGAAATAAGAAACAGAGAAATAGGATTTGTTTTTCAAACCTTTAACCTATTACCACGTTCGAATGCTTTTCATAATGTTGAACTTCCTCTTATTTACTCAGGTATGCATTCGTTAAAAAGAAAGGAAATAGCAAAAGAAACTCTTGCAAGTGTAGGTCTGGAAGATAGAGTACATCATAAACCAGGTGAACTCTCAGGTGGTCAAAGACAGAGAGTTGCAATTGCAAGGGCTTTAGTTACAAATCCTTCAATCATCTTAGCTGATGAACCAACAGGGAATCTGGATTCTAAAACGGGTGAAGATATAATGTTATTGTTCGATGCTATTCATAAACAAGGTAATACCATTATCCTGGTCACTCATGAAGAACATATTGCCAAGCATGCAAAACGTATTATTAGACTGCTGGATGGCAAAATAGAGAGAGACGAGTAAAGAAATGAGCAATTACATATTCGAACTTAAAGAGGGGTTAATTATTGCTTTAAAAGCAATAAGAGCCAATAAAGCACGAGCTATTCTAACCACTTTAGGAGTTGTTATTGGAATTTGTGCAGTTGCACTGATGTCAACAACAATCAAGGGAATGGATATTGCTTTTGAAGAAGGGATCAGCTCTTTAGGTTCGGACAATCTATATATTGACAAATGGGCATGGTTTTCAAATGAAGAATTCTGGAAAATGCGAAACAGGAAAAATTTGAAATTATCAGACTATGAAAAATTCAAAAATCTGGCTCAACTCCCTATTGCAGTTGCACCTACATTATGGATTGTAAAAAAAGTAGAGTTTGGCAATAATTATGTAGAAGGCACTCTAATAACTGGTTCTACAAATGAATATTTGAAAACAACAAATTTTGATTTTGACGAAGGTAGATTCTTTTCAGCAATTGAGAGTAGAAGCTCAAGGAATGTAGTGGTTTTAGGTAAAGAAATTGCTGATCATTTATTTAAGTCTAAAAATGCCTCAGAAAAATATATAAAAATAAGTGGTATTAAATTTAAGGTTGTAGGTATACTAAAAAAACAGGGTAGCAATCTATTGGGTAATTTCAACCCTGACAAACAGGTTTACATGCCAATTGGTGCTGTTTTTAAACATTTCGAAAGAGCTTCAAAAAGAAGTATTGCAATTATTGTAAGGGCACGAAACACATCAATGGTTGAAAAAACAAAAGAGGAAGCTGAAGAGATAATGCGGAGGGTTCGGGGCTTAATGTATGATGAAGAAAATAATTTTTCAATAAATCAGCAAGAAGGTTTAACACAAAATTATGACAAAACTGTTGGTGTTATAAAGATCGCAGGACTTTTTATTACAGGCTTATCTTTACTGGTAGGTGCTATTGGAATTATGAATATTATGTTTGTATCTGTAAAAGAGAGAACAAGAGAAATCGGAATCCGTAAGGCAATTGGTGCTAAAAAACGCACTATTTTAACACAGTTTATCACAGAAGCTTCAACTATATGCTTGATTGGGGGGGTAATTGGCCTTATACTTGCTGTTTTATTAAGTATGGCAATTAATAAATTTTTACCAACAAGCATTCAATTTGATACAGTTATCCTTGCAATAGTAATTTCATTAATCACTGGTGTATTAGCCGGGTTTGCTCCAGCATATACAGCAGCAAAAATGGACCCTGTTGAAGCATTAAGGTATGAATAATGAGATTCTGGGAAATAATAAAAGTAGCTTTAAGTTCTTTAAAGGCTAATAAGCTGCGATCATCATTAACGGTTTTAGGTATAGTTATAGGAATTTTTTCTATTATTTCAATAAGTACAGTTATTTCAATGCTGCAGAATTCAATTGAAGAAGGACTTTCAGCTCTTGGAAAAAACACATTTCAAATTCAAAAATTCCCTGCAATGCAATTTGGAAGGCTTAGCGATAAAATCAGGAATAGAAAGAATATTACAATCGAAGATTACAATAGATTAAAAAAGTTGTTAAATGAAGCAAAATCAGTTGGTGCAGAGCAATGGCAATTTGGAAAAATGATTAAATCAAAATATGAATCAACAAATCCTAATGTTCAAATAGTAGGTGTTACTCCTGAAGCACTCCCAAATAATCAATGGATAGTAACAGATGGTAGAACTATAAATAACACTGATCTTTTAAGATATAAAAGGGTATGTATTCTTGGGGCTGATGTTTCAAAAAAAATATTTAAATTTATCTATCCAATTGGCCAGGAGATAAAAGTAGATGGATTAAGATTAAAGATTATTGGTGTATTTGAACCTCAGGGACAGGCGTTTGGACAGAGCAGGGATAACTTCATTGCTACACCATTAACCACATTTCAAAATAAATATGGGAAATATAGCCGTAGTGTAAATATTACTGTAATGGCACACTCTAAGGAAATCTATAATTATACAATTGAAGCTGCAATAGGTTATATGCGTACCATAAGAAAAGTGCCACCAGGAGAGGATAATGATTTTGATATATTTTCAAATGAATCTTTAATCATGCAAGTAGGTAATATAACTCAATATATAGAATTGGGTTCAATAATTGTAGCATTTATTGCTTTACTTGCTGCAGGTATAGGAATTATGAATATCATGTTGGTTTCAGTTACAGAAAGAACTCGTGAAATCGGAATTCGCAAGGCAATTGGCGCTAAAAAAAGAAATATTCTTTTCCAGTTTTTGATTGAAGCAATTACTTTATGCCAATTTGGTGGGCTTATAGGTATTGTTCTTGGAGTAAGTGTAGGAAATATGGCTGGATCATTTTTAAATGCACAACCTACTTTACCTATGGATTGGATAATAATCGGGGTTAGCCTCTGTGTTCTTATTGGAATAACTTTTGGTACATACCCTGCTTATAAAGCAGCAAAAATGGACCCTGTTGAAGCATTAAGATACGAATAACTTTTTCAAATTTAAATTAATTCTTTAAAATACCTCTTTTCTTGACACATAACTGGATTTGTGTTAATAATTTTTATTATAAAATGTTTATAAATCATCTAAGTTATAAAGTGATAAATAAAGGAGATAAAAATGAGTTTCAAAAGATCAACAATTGATGGAAACACAGCAGCAACTCATGTGGCATATGCATTCAGCGAAGTTGCCGCCATATATCCTATTACACCATCTTCATCAATGGGAGAATTGGCTGATGAATGGTCAGCTCATGGAAGAAAAAATATTTT
>JAUWNT010000030.1 GCA_030612495.1 Candidatus Aminicenantota bacterium | reverse complement strand
TTTTTATATTTAAACAAATCATTATTCATAATTGAAGATGGTCCTAAAAGAAATATATCACAATTAACTCCTGAATTATTAAGAATCTCCATAAATGTATTATTGAAAATTGTTGTTGCTGAAAGTATTATTGCATCTCCTTTTTTAATGGTCTCCATTTCTTTTTCAATGGGCATAAGTTTATGGCTTTTTTTTGTCAAATCAAAAACTTGAATCTTAATATTATTCTCATCGAAATTTTTCAGGATAGGCTTAAACAGCCCAATCATTATTATGTTTTTATAATGCTTGAAATCAATAGCTTCAAAAATATCAGATTTTTTTTTATAATTATTTAAATAGTTTAAATTAGCATTGAAATAGGCATTTAAAATTATTCTGTGTTCGATTTTATTTAAATCTGCTCTTCTCAGATCCTCAATCTTAACTTCAACATTAGTTAACAGGTTTGCACAAACACCAATATTTCCATTCTTTAAAAGAACCGCAGAATATTTACGCCCACAAACAATTTTTTTTATATTTGAAACATGCACACCATATTTTTCAACAAAGTGTTTTAATGGTTCATTCATTACATTTTCCATAATTAAAAGAATATGCTTAAAATCTTTTCAATTTTTGAACCTATATTAATATATTTTTAATTTATCGTCAAGAATAAAATTATGCTAAGGGGTTTCATTAAAATATATTGACTTTGCTCCTTATATATTCTATCATACCCACATTATGAGATATTTTAAAAATTATAAAAAAAGAGTAAATGTTTTTTTTCTTTGTTCTGTTGTAATTCTAATGCTATTTTTCTCATCATGTTCTGTTTCCTCTTTAGGAATAAGAGTACTTGTGCCTGCTGAAGTTACTGTTAATAGGGAGATCGAACATATAGGAATTGTTAATCGTTCATTACCAGCTAAGAATAGAAAGATAATTGATATTGTGGAGGGATTTATTTCTGGAGAATCAATATTAGCTGATCGTTTTGGATCAGAAAACTGTTTAAAAGGCCTTGCTGAAAAATTAAATAATTCCCCTAGATTTAGTGCTGTAATAATTCAGGGAGAAAATCTCAGGGGAACAGGAACACGCATGTTTCCAAACCCTCTTTCATGGAGAATAGTTGAAAGACTGTGTAATAAGTACCGTGTTGATGCACTTATTGCTTTAGAGACTTTTGATTCAAATATAACGCTTGATAAAGATATACGAATGAAAAAGAAAACGATTAAAGATAAGAAAACTAAAACAAAAAAAAAGGTTAAAGTTCCGCAATACATTGCTAATCTTTATATTCAGGTCAATTCAGGCTGGAAGATTTATAATCCCTCGACTCGATCAATTGTTGATGCAAATACATATAGGGATGAGAAATCATGGTATACTACAGGTAAGACCAGACGAGAATCATTAAGAAATCTGCCAGATAAAAGAGATGCAATTAATCAGACAGGATATTACTCAGGTATTCAATATGGAATGAGAATCTCTCCAACATGGATAAATGTAAATCGTGAATACTATGTAAAGGGTTGTCCTGAATTCAAAATGGCTGAGCGATATGTCAAATCTGGAGATTGGGAGCAAGCAATTTCAATTTGGAAAAAGCTTTTACACAACAGTGATATTAAAATTGCTGGGCGTGCAGCTTATAATTTGGCTTTTGCTGCTGAAATTAGAGGTGATTTTCAAAATGCATTAAAATGGGCAAAAAGATCTTATGCAGAATTTGGAAATAAAAAAGCATATTCTTATATGAGAGTTTTGAATCAGCGTATATCAGATAAAGAACATTTAGAGGAGCAATTGAAATAAAAATCTCATTCTGGATTTAATAAACTGAATATTTACCTTCAATAATATTGAAATGGATATCATAATAGATGAAATAATTAGATCAAGAAGAAAAACAATTGCTTTGCAAGTATCTCATGATGCCAGATTAATTGTTCGTGTTCCTTATAATACTTCAGAGAAGTTAATTAGAAAGGTTATTTATGAGAAGAGATTTTGGATTTTAAAGAAGCAAGAAGAAGCAAAGGGGAAGTATAAAAAAGTATATTCTAAGGAATTTGTGAATGGAGAAAGGTTTCTTTTTTTAGGGAATTCCTATGAGTTGTATATTGTTGATGATTTTGAGCTCTCTTTGATTTTTAATAATGAATTATTTTTTCTCTCGAAAAAAAATTTAAACAAGGCAAAAGAGAGTTTTATTAAATGGTATAAAGAGCAAGCTTATAAAAATTTTTCAGAGAGAGTTGCTATTTATTCTAAAATATCAGGCATAACTTATAATAAATTGAAAATCACAAATGCGAGAAAAAGATGGGGCTCCTGCAGTGTAAAAGGAAATTTAAATTTTACCTGGCGTTTGATTATGGCACCATTACAAGTGATTGACTATGTTATTGTTCATGAATTAGTCCATATTAAAGAAAAGAATCATTCAAAGAATTTCTGGAATAATGTCCGGATAATATTGCCCTATTACGAAACTCAAAAAAAATGGTTAAAAGAAAACGGACATTTGCTTATTTTATGAATGTTTAATTCAAATTGATCATATATAAGTTAAAAGATTAGGGGTCATCTATTACTATTTTCTTTGATTCAATTCGAACAATTGAAATAATAAATTATTTTTTATAGAATAATACTATAAAAAAAATAAATAGGATTGAAAATTATGATGAAAGAAGTATTGTCAAAATATTTAAAAAAGAAAATTGTCTTGGATACCAGTTCAACATGGATATACATTGGTATACTTGAAAAAGTATTTGAGAGCTGCGTCTTGCTTTCTGATGTTGATGTTCATGATAATACAGACAGCAATTCAACAAAAGAATGCTATGTGTTGGATAGTAAAAAAACTGGGATCAAATTTAACAGGCACAAAGCTTATATTAGCCTGGATTATATAGTTAGCTTTTCAGCTCTGGATGATGTAAAGTTTTTCTGACTCCTTCTTGTTATATATTTTAAGTCCTTTCATGGTTACCTTTTCTTGTCTAATTATATAATAAGGTGATGTTTATTTTATGTCAACAAAATTATAAAAAATGTTTGTCTTGACAAAACACCTTGTTTTATTTATACTTTTTTGAAGAATGAGGAAAGTCAAAAGAGTATCAGATAATTCTGATGAGCTTAATTTAAAAAACGAAATAGTAGCAATAATATTACTATTTATCTCAATTTTTCTCATATTTAGTCTAATAAGTTTTAATCCAGAAGACCCAAGTTTTTTTAAAAACTCTTTTAAAGATAATGTTATAAGAAATTATAGTGGGAGAATTGGAGCGGAAGTTTCAGCAATTTTATTTGTTGTTTTTGGATATTCTTCTTATATTATTTTTTTCTATTTTATTTTTCTTTCTGCTTATTTTTTTTTTAATCGAAGAATAAAAAGCATAATAACAAAAACTTTCGGGTATTTTATACTTTTGATCTCTTTTTCATCTTTTCTTGCATATATAAAACCATTTACAATAATAAATAGTAGTCAAATTAAAACAGGTGGAATTGTTGGGTTTTTTGTTAATGATTTGTTCAAAGGTCAAATTGGTGGTTTTTTTGCTATTCTGTTATTTTGTGTATTAATAATAATTTCTCTTACTCTTATTGCTAAATTTTCTTTAAGTAAGGTAATAAGATTTTTAATAAAATTTTTTACATTTTTATATAGTTTAGTTAAAAAAATTATTATAGTGCGAGTAAATGAATATACAAAAAATAGAAGACTAAGAAAGGTTAGAGAGAAATATAAAGACGAAGCTGAGAGCCTTAATACAAAAGGTGAACCCTATAGATTCAAAAAAGAGAGAAGGAAGACAACCAGGAAACCCACTGGAATTCCTGAAGAGGGGTCTCTATTTTCGGATTTTAAGGAGGAATTTGTAAATAGAATTAAATATAAGCTTCCTCCAATAACCTATCTTGATGCACCTACTGAAAAAAGTCAGATTGATTTTAAGGAATTAGAAAATAAAAAGAGAGAATTATCTCAAAGATTGAATGAATTTAAAATTAAAGGTGAAATAGTTGAATATACTCCAGGCCCGGTTATAACAACCTATGAATTTGCTCCAGATATTGGTGTTAAGGTGAGAGATGTCACGAATTTATCAGAAGATCTTGCACTTGCTGTTAGGGCTCAGTATGTCAGAATTGAAAGGATTCTGGGTAAAAAGGCAATTGGAATTGAAATTCCAAATAAAAAAAGAGAGGTTATACATTTAAGAGAGATTATTGAATCTTCTGAATATAAAAAGTCTCGTTCTCCTCTTACTCTTGCTCTCGGGAAGACAAAGTCAGGTGAAATATTCATCACTGATTTAAGGGATATGCCTCACTTGATCGTAGCTGGTGCAACCGGTAGTGGGAAAAGTGTTGCTATTCATACAATAATTTTAAGTATACTTTACAAATCATCTCCAGATGAGGTTAAATTAGTTTTAATAGATCCTAAAAGAGTTGAACTTGCTGTTTACAGTTCTTTACCCCATCTTTTAACCCCAGTGGTTGTTGACACAAAGTTTGCTAAGAATGCTCTTGATTGGGCTGTTTTTGAAATGGAAATGAGATATAATAAATTGGCATTGTTACAGGTAAGAAATGTTGAACAATATAATGTGAAACTTGAGTTACTGAAACAATCCGGAGATGAAGCCATTGATAAACTTGAGGATAAGGGGAAAATGCCATATATTGTGATCATTATTGATGAATTTGCTGATTTGATGATGGAATGTTCAAGGGAGATTGAAGGTGATGTTGCAAAAATTGCTCATAAAGCAAGAGCAGTGGGAATTCATCTTATACTTGCAACTCAAAGACCATCAATAGATGTTATAACTGGAACTATAAAGAACAATTTCCCATCAAGAATTGCTATGGCAGTTCCTTCAAAGTTTGATTCAAGAACAATAATTGATGTAATAGGAGCAGAGAAATTATTAGGTAATGGTGATATGCTTTTCTTACCACCAAAAACTGCTTCACTTATAAGACTTCATTGTGCTTATGTGTCAGAAGAAGAAGCTTTTAGAGTTGTGAGTTATCTTTCAAAATTGTATAAACCACAATATGATACTAAGGTTATTAAAGCTTTACCAAAAAGAGATATAGATATTCATAAAGGTACTCTTGATTCTTACTTTTTTGAAGCTGCTGAATTAATAATAACTACTGGCCAAGCTTCAGCATCATTTCTCCAGAGAAGACTTAGTATAGGATATGCAAGGGCCGGCCGTTTGATTGATCAATTAGAACAAAAACAAGTTATTTCAACTCCAGATATAAAGAATAAAAGAAAGATCTTAATGTCAACTATGGAATTAGAGGATATAAAAGATGAAGATTAGATTTGCGCTATTTATACTTAATTGGTAAAATTATATAATGTCTGATTTTTTTAGTATTGATGATATTAGAATTAGAGAGGATGAACTCTTCTTTATCCTGGGTCCCTGTGTAATTGAAAATGAAGAAATCACTTTAAAAATTGCGGAACGAGTAAAACAAATTGCTGATGAGATTGAGATTCCTGTGATATTTAAAGCCTCTTTTGATAAGGCAAACAGGTCATCTATAAAATCATTTAGAGGACCTGGTATAGATAAAGGCTTAAAGATTTTGAAAAGAGTAAAGAAAGAATTTAAAATGCCTATTCTATCTGATATTCATGAACCATGGCAGGCTGATGTTGTTTCAGAAGTTCTTTCAGTTATCCAGATACCCGCTTTTCTTTGCAGGCAGACAGATTTACTTATTGCTGCTGGGAAAACAGGTCTTGTTATAAATGTAAAAAAAGGTCAGTTTATGTCTCCTGAAGATATGTTCCTTGTAAGAGATAAGATTGAATCTACAGGTAATAAAAAAATAATGTTAACTGAAAGGGGAACTTTTTTCGGGTATAGAAACCTTGTGGTTGATTTTCGAAATATTCCAATAATGAAGAAAACAGGACTTCCTGTTATTATTGATGCGACTCATTCAGTTCAAAGACCAACTGCTACAGGTTCAGTTTCAGGAGGTGATCCTCAATTTATACCTTTAATTGCATCAGCTGGAGTTGTCTCAGGAGCAAATGGAGTTTTTATAGAGGTTCACCCAAATCCTTCAGAAGCTCTATCTGATGGAAGTAATTCCATGAATATAAAAAATTTAAAGATTCTATTAATTAAATTAAAAAGATTATATAATATAAACTTATGAATATAATTGAGACTGGGAAAAAGGTTCTTGATATTGAGGCAAAAGCTATTGAAAAGTCTATAGATAGGCTTGATAAAAAATTTGAAAAAGTTGTTGAAATTCTATTTAAAACTAAAGGGAGAATTGTTGTGACTGGAATGGGTAAGTCAGGTATAATTGGAAAGAAAATTTCTGCTACATTAACTTCTACAGGAACTCCTTCTATATTTTTGCACCCTTCTGAGGCGGTTCATGGAGATATAGGTATAATAAATAGTGACGACACTGTAGTGGCACTTTCTTACAGTGGTGAAACCTCAGAAGTTCTTAGATTGATTGATTATATAAGAAGAATTGGAGCTAATTTAATTTCTCTTGTTGGAGTTTCAGAGTCAACACTTGCTCATCTGAGTGATATTTCCCTTGATTGTGGTGTAGAAAAGGAGGCTTGTCCTATAGGACTTGTTCCTACGGCTTCTACAACACTTACTCTTGCTGTTGGAGATGCCATTTCTATTGCTTTAATGGAGAAGAAGGGCTTCAAAGAAGAAGATTTCAGATATTATCATCCCGGAGGCTCAATTGGAAAGAAGTTACTAAAAGTAAAGCACCTTATGCACATTGGTGATGAATTGCCTGTTGTAAAAGACAGTGCAAAAATGAGAGATGTAGTAGATATTATAGATAAAAAGAAATTCGGAGTGGCAATTATTGTAAATGATATAAATAATGTTGTAGGAATAATCACTGATGGTGATTTAAGAAGACAATTATTAAAGGGGATTAATTTTAACAATGTTATTGCAAGAGAATGCATGACCTCAAATCCTTTATACATAAATGAGGATAAGCTTGCAGTTGAAGCTTTAAGGATAATGGAGGAAAATCTGGTTACTTCATTAATCGTAAGAGATAATAATATATTAAAAGGGCTTTTACATTTGCATGATTTGTGGAGAACGGAGATGATATAATGGATCAAAAAGAGCTTGCAAAGAAGATCAAATTAATAATAATGGATGTTGATGGTACTCTTTCTGATGGAAGATTTTTTGTTCTTCCTGATGGCAAGACTATTAAATCTTTTGATGTAAAAGATGGGGCAGGGATAATTTTTCTCGGGCTTGCAGATATAAAGAGTGCTGTGATTACTGGAAAATCATCTGAGGCAGTAAGAAACAGAGTGGCAGAGCTTCATATTGATGATTATTATGAGGGGATTTCAAATAAATCAATCCCTTTCTTTGAATTGCTTAAAAAGTATGATCTAAAGAAGGATGAAGTCGCATATATAGGTGATGATATCGGGGATGCTGAGGTTATGGGAATGGTGGGTTTTTCTGCAGCAGTAGGTGATGCGCATCCTCTTATAAAAAGAATTTCTCATTATATTGCTAAAAGATATGGTGGAAGAGGCGCTGTAAGAGAGGTAATTGATTTTATCCTTGATACACAGGGAAAATGGCCTGAGATTTTCGCAAAATTAAAAAAAGAAGAGAACCAGGAAGAGATACTGAAACAGATTAATTCATAACCTAAGAGCTATAAAAGATTAGAATAACCTTTAAATGAAAGAGGAAAATGTTATTTTAATAAGAGAAAAAAAAGAGTTAAAAGGGTTATCAAGCAAAAAAAAATCTTTAGATTTCAGGAAAATTATTAATGAATATTTTTCATTTATAGAAAAACAATGTTTTCGTGCTATAAATCTTCAAATAATGGGCCTATCCGGGATAAACCGACCTATACATATTGAGAATGAAGCTTTAGAATTATCAAATCATGTTCTGGACAAATTAAAAAAAAATGATTATCAGGTTTTACGCAATTATAGAGGGCATGCTAAATTAACCACGTATTTAACAATTATAATTTCCAATCAAGCAGTAGATTTAATAAGAAAAAAGAGGGGAAGGGATCGAAAAAAAGAGAGGGCAAAAAATTATGGAAATCTTGGTAAGCATATATATGATATGGTTTTTCTTCAGCAAATTCCTGTTTGTGAAGTTTATAAAGAGTTAAAGTCAAGTAAAAATATTTTAGAGTCTTTAGAAGAGGTTGAAGCAATTGTTGAAAAAATAAGAGGGAAACTAAGACATAATCATATTTATAGAGCTGAAGTTCCAGAAAATGAAGATGATTTTGTTTTACCTGATTATAAAAATAATCCGGAGGAGATTCTGGCTGAAAAACAACGCAAAGATAAAATAAGTGATATTCTAAAAACTATTGTTTCAGAATTGAAAGGAGAAGATTCTCTTATTCTAAGAATGAGATTTCTTCCTGATGTAGAAAAAGAAGCAAAAAATGTTGAACAAATATCAAATATTTTGGGAATTAGTAAAAAGGCTGTTTATAAGAAAATAAAAAAGGTTTTGGAAAAATGTCGAGAAATTATGAAACAGGAGGGAATAAATAGCCATGATTTGTTTTAAAGTAGATGAAATTGCCTTTTGTCCGACAAAAGTATTACAGGGAGCAAAACATGAAAAAGAGTAGCATAGATAACTTACCTATTGATGATCTATCAATAGGAAAAGCGTTATCAAAAAGTATTGGTAACCTGGGAAAAGGAGATTGTCCCTCTTTTGAAGAAATTGCTGCTCTTATTGATAAGAGAGTTAAAGGTAAAAGAAGAGATGAAATAATGAAACATCTATCTATATGTGATAAGTGTTACAAGATTTTTCTGATGAGCAGTCATTTAATTGAAAAAAAGAGTACAAGAAAATATCATATTTTTCACCCTATGGCTCTGGCTGCAAGTGTAGTTATTGTTCTTCTTTCGATATTTCTGTTCTATAAATCCAATATAATACCTAAAACTTCGAAGCAATTGATTGAAGAATCAAAAGTAAGTTCTCCTGATGTCATGATATCTAAAAAAAAGGGGATTGTTTTACAGGAAGGAGAAGAAGTTAGATATGAGAGGGCCCCTTTAGTTTCAAGTAAAAAGGATAAGATTCAAAAAAAAGAGATAGAAGATGTTACTATTAGCAAAAAAATGGGAATTGAGAATAAAAATTTAGAGATTAAATCTAATGAAAAGGAAATTAAAGAACATGAAACTGGAACTAAAGCCATACAAGATGAAAAATTTAAGGATAAACAAAAATTCGATTATATTTATACAGGAAAAGCAGGTAAAGATAGAACTAGAAAAGAAGAAGTAATTCCTCCTACAAGTAGTAAATCGGTTGGTCGTATGGGAAAAATATCCCGCACAAAAACTGCTGAAGCGAGTCTAAAAAGATCAAATTGGGAGAAAGTGGATTCTTTAAATTTAAAGCTGGAGAATTATAAAAAATATATACCTTCAAATGATATAGAAAAGCTCTATAAAGAAGCCATATCAATATCGTTAAAAGTAAACAATGATTTTAAAGAGCTCAGGCAAGAGTCAATTGAAAGTAATAACTATGATAATATAGAATTAAGCATAAAAAGAGTGAAACCATGTTTAGCAGCTTTTGTAAAAGAAGATGTTATTTATATATACCCGGATATAAATTATTTTCTTTCAATGTGTAAGCCCGGAACTGTTGAATACAGATTTTTCTTTTTAGCAAGTTCCGGGTATTGTCTTAATGATAATTATTGTTATAAAATAAAGAATATAAACCAAGATCTTCTTCCATCATGGAAGAGAATATTACCTGAGTTGAAGGGAATATTTCTAAATATTGCAATCCAGACAATCAATCATATAAATAAGAATTAAATTCTTAAATTAAAATCGATTTATGTTTACTCATAGATTTCGTATATAGAATTGTTCAGAACAAAGCGCACGTTTTTTCCCAAAGCAAGAAATTTAGCTGAAATTGGTTCTTTTCTCAACAACTTGAAATATTCTACGCTTGCGAATTTGATTCGGTTTATTTGCTTCTTTTTTTGGGATTGAACCTTAGAATCGACCCAGGTTTTTCCAATGTTGTAAAATGCACGACCAAGAATATTTTTTATCTCTTGAGATACATTCTGAATCTCTCCCTTTTTATCTTTATAATAAAGCCTTGATTGACCCTGTTTTGTCTGTACATAGTTTGATGCTTTGTTCAATTCCTGGATCTCTTTACTTATTCTTATACTAGGAGAGCCTGATTTTAAATTAAGGCTTGAAAATTCTTCTTTATTTTTTCTCTCAAAATTGTGATCATGGCCATAAGTACCTCCAAGAGTCTGATCTATTGAGCGAATTTCTCTTCTTCTTACCCTTAATTTTTCATCTTCAACAATTAAATAGCTTGTATAGGGTGTAATAATACCATATGTACGTGCAAGTTGAGTGATTTCATCGACAAGTTCTTTACTTTTCCCATGAAGCCTTATAGAATCTAATAGAAAACCAATTCGCCTTGATGCCCATAAAGAAGGGATAAAATTGTAAGATGGATTTAGTTCAGAACCTTTGAAATTCCCATAATATTCAAATTCCCTTTTTTTATTACCAACCTTACCTTCCAGTATCACCCCTGTTTTTCCTGAATTTTTATAACGGCCGAGAATAGTGAGGGATGATCCTTTAAACATATCAGGAAGATTTTTTGGGTACATTTTTGAGATCCTTATATTTTTGCTGAAATTCAATTTAAGGTTTGTTAAAACAGGAGATTGCACCTTTTTATAAAAATTTGATACCTTGATTTCTATATCCTCGTCAGTAGAGATGTAAGTCCTGTATGCTTTTGTGAACTCAGTTATTTTATCGAGTAAATGTGTGTTGATTTCATTACCAATGCCAAAAGTAAAAATTCTTGCATTTGAATTGTTTTTCCATTTGATTTTTTTAAGAAGTTGATCTTCATTTGTTTCACCTATGGTTGGTTTTCCATCTGTAAGGAAAATAATTATATAGGGCCTTGATTTTCTTTTTCCCCTGTTCAATGCCAGAGTCAAAGCTTCATCTATATTTGTTCCCCCAATTGCCCTTAAATTTTCTATAAAGCTTCTTGCCTTTCTTAGGTTGATTTTATTAACAGGTCTTAGATTTTCAAATAGAGCCTCTGCTTCAGTTGAAAATTTGATGATATCAAAGCCATCACCTTTGTTAAGGTTTTCAATACAGAATAATAGTGCGGATTTAGCCTGTACAAGTTTTTTGCCTGCCATACTTCCTGAAACATCAATTACAAATGTAATATCTTTTTCTATAATCCTATCTATTTTTGTTACAAAACCCGGACTTAGACTAAGGAAGAAAAAGCCCTCTTCTCCCCTTTTTTTGTAAGATGTAAGAGAAAATCCGAGATCTTTTTTATTTGTATCATAATAGAGCTTAAAATCAATTTCTGGTTTTATATCTTTTTCTTCATAACCAACAATTGCTTTGTGTTTATTTTTTCTAATGATCTCTACTTTGTGTGTGGGACAATAGATATTTTTTATACTTTCGTCTGATTTTATCTCAACATTTATACTAACATTTTTTAATGGTTTAGCTGAGAATTTTTCTGTGTTTAATGGATACAGATACTCAAAAGTATTATTATCTTTATTTAATATTTCTGTGTATGACATTTCAACTCTCTTTTCTGAATATGGCTCTATTGGATATATTCTCACCTTAAACACACCTTCTCCGCTGTATTCAAGAAGTGCTGGATCCTTCATCTTTCTTACAATATCCTCATATATTCTCCTTGCTTTTTTAGAATCAAGGAGTTCTGCAGAAAGTTCTTTACCATTTACAAATATGCTGAATTTCTTTATGAAAGAATTTTTAGGAATTGGGAAGAGGTAGTAACCTTCAAGGCGTCTTCTTGAAGGGTTATAAAAAACTTGATCAATGTAAGTTGTTGCAACCTGGCCTTCAATTTTGACATTTACTTTATGATATTTTACTTCCAGAGGAAATGGGTTGAATCTTGGCCAGGGATGTGGATGGGGTCTGGGAGGCTTCGGTATTACAATAAAACCGTCACCATATATTGAGCATGCAAAACCAAAAACAAGGATTACAATCAAAGCTCTCTTGAATATTTTTAATTTATTCATAATAGGTCTCCTTTTAAATATTGTTTTCAAATAGAACTGTTCGTAAATTTAACAAATTATTTCTTAAATTTAAAGTTCTTTTTTTTAGCCTGTTCTCTAATTGCTTTGATCATTGCAGCATCAAGGGTATTATCATTAGCAATTTCTTTTCTCTTTTCTGAAATATATTTATCCCTATCTTTCTTTAGTTTATTAATTCTTTTTTGAGTTTTTTCTCTCTCTTTCCCCTTTTTATCAATATATTCTTTCCTCTCTTTTTTATTTAATTTTTTCATTTCAGGAGGTAGTTCCTCATGTTTCATATCTTCTACTTTTATTTTCCCCTCTTTTACAGCATCAACCAGATCCCATCCTGTATTTGAATATTGCTTTGAAGATTTTGTTACAGCTCTCTGAACCATAACCTCTTCATTCACTGTCATTGCATTTTTATCCTGCCTTTTCTGTCTCTCTTTTTTTATTTCACCTGCTTTTCCATATCCAATATATGTTTTGTTCAATTCCATTCCAAGCTTAACTATCTCTTTATCCTGAGGGGCTTTTATATGTACTATTCTCTGGTTATGGTCAATGTTCATATATTTTCCATCAGCAAGATCAGCTCCATCTTTCCAATTTGTTCTTATTCCTGTTCGATAATTTCCGCAAAAAATCGTATTAACGATGATCCCTTTTGATATTGCATTTTTGCAGGATATCCTGTAATCAATTCTACCCTGGGTAAATGGTTCGTTTCCTGCTATAAAAATTACCTTTAATACATTATTTTTTCTGTTCCATTTTAAATTTGCAACAGATTTTCGAATAACCTCTCCGCAGTATTCGCTTCCTCCATTTGTTCTCAATTTAAATAATTCATCTGAAATTTGATCCAGATCTTCTGATAATGGAACTATCATGCGCATATATCCTTCTGATGCAGGAATAGAGCTTTTCCCATATTCATAAATAGCAACTTCCAACTTTGGGCTTCTGTTTTTTTGCTTTGCCAGAGCCATTTCATTTACTATTTTCCATAATTGAGTTTTTGCCTGTTCTATTAACCCCTGCATACTGCCACTTGTATCAAGAAGAATCGCCATTTGAATTAAAGGTTTCTCATTATGTTTTTTCGCCATTGACACATTTGTGATAATAAAAAGAGTAAAAATCATAATAGATAAAATTTTTAAATTTTTCATAGTTCCTCCATTTTTTTTAATCTTATTCTAAAAGTAATCATCATGCAATATATGTCGGACAAATAAAAAAAAGTCCCCTTTATCCCTTTATCTCTCTAACAAACCTGTTCGAATGCTTGACAAAACATGGTTAAAAAGTGAAAATATTTATGTGAAAAATATATATTTTATATCAGACGCACACCTTTCTTTTAAAGAAGATGAGCTTGAAAAAAGAAAAAGGAAAAAACTTCTTAGTTTCCTTGATTATATAAAAGATAATACAGAAGAGCTTTATATATTGGGAGATTTGTTTGATTTTTGGTTTGAATGGTATCATGTTATTCCAAAATATTGGTTCCCGATCTTATATAAATTCAGACAATTGATTGATTCTGGGATAAAGATAAATTTTATTACTGGAAACCATGATTTTTATGTTGGAAAGTACCTTGAAGAGGAAATTGGTATGAGATGTTATGATGAATTTAGGGAGTTTGATGTTGGTTCGAAGCGTTTTTTTGTAGCTCATGGAGATGGTTATGCAAAAAGAGATAAAAAATATAGAGGTATGAAAAAGATAATAAGGAGCCCTGTGTCTGTTTTTTTATATAAAACATTTATTTCTGCTGATTTGGGAATGCAAATTGCAAAGTGGGTCTCAGGCTCAAGCAGAAATTTTGGAAAAATCGATAAATCATTGTGGATTGAGGAGTATTATGAATTTGCAAAAAAGAAATTTGATAAAGGGTTTGATTATGTAATCCTGGGTCATCTTCATTGTCCTATGATAAAAGAACAGGATGGGAAAGTATATATTAATTGCGGAGACTGGATAAGTGAGTTCAGTTATGCGATTTATAATGGAAAAGATCTGTCTCTGAAATGGTGGAAGCATGAAAAACAAATTTAAGGAGGAAATAAGATGATTGATAAAGTAAAAAATTTATGGCCTGAATTAGAATGGATAATAGGTAAAGATTTGAGAGAAAAAACAGCAAACACATGGGCACTTGCATTAGAGAAAAGCGTATTAAATGTTGAAGATTTGAAAACCATACCTTTTACTCTTTTAGTTCCAGATTTAAAGGTTAGTTTTATGACACATAAAAGAGCTGTAGTTCATATTTCAAAAGAGTGCGGGGAAAAAATGAATTATTTCTTTAAAAATGATTTACCTGTGGATATGGATGTTCTAATTTCAGGCGCAATATTAGCGGATGTAGGGAAACTTCTGGAATATGATATGAAAGACAAAAAACTGGTCCAAGGTACGTATGGAAAATATTTAAGGCATCCTTTTTCAGGTGTTTCTCTTGCGGAAAAATGTGGAATTCCTCCTGAGGTTTGTCATATTATTGCCACACATGCAAAAGAAGGTGATCTAGTTAAGCGATCCACTGAAGCATACATTGTTCATCATGCTGATTTTATGACTTTCCTTCCATTCAAGGATAGGTTGAAAATTTAATTTAATTTTGTTATTAAGTTAAATTCCCTATTTAAGTTTTTATATTTTTATTTTATGATATAAGTATGAAAAAAATAATTGTTTTAATAGTAATAGCTTATTTAGTTATAATATTTGGGGTTGTTTTTTTTGTTTTTGGGGGCGGAATATCAAAGTATGAATCATTGAAATGGAATAATATTGAAACAAATGTTCCGTCAAATTTTAAAGTGCAATTATATGAAAGTAAGGATTGGGATGTTTACTCTCTAAGGAAATATGGGATTTTTATTAAGATAGCTATTAAACCTGAAATAAATAGATTTGGATTACCCGGGAAAAATAAAAATGTATTATATGAGCTGAAATCTGACTCTGAGAAACCCTATATTTTTTATGTGATAAAGAAAAACCTGAAAAAAGGGAGTTTATATGAGGTTGTATTTGCAAAAAACATTAATGATGTTTTTCTCTATTTTAGTGTAACTTCTCCATCCTTCTTTTTTGCCAACAAAGTAATGAATAGAATATTGAATGATCTATTATACAAAGGCAAGAAAATAGATATCCCTGAGACAAAAATACCGATAAAATTATATTTATTTGACCTTATTTTTATTGCAGCTATGATTATTCCAATAATAGTTATATTTATAGTTTTTTATTTTTCCGGCAAGAAACCTAATATAAAATATTTCTATGGAGATACAATTATTTGTGAAGAGAGCTTTGTGTTTTTTAGCGATAGAAGAAAGTTAAGAAGAGTAAATGGTTTCTGCTATTTTGTTCTTACAAATACAAGGCTTATGCTCTTTTATTTTATGAAGCCTAAACTTGAAATCAAGATTAATGAAGAAGAGCATTTTGTTAATATTAAGCGTAAGAAGATCATTTTAAAAAGAGGAGAAAACACTATAACATTAATGCCCTCGGAGATTGAACAGTGGAAGTCGTGTTTGAGCAGATTTGTTGTTGAAAAAGATAGACCCATTTATTAATAATATAATTAAAAAAAATAAAGCCAGAAAACTTTAAATATTCTTTATATTTCAATTTTTGTATATTTTTTTTCAACTGTTTTCAAAAGGTATAAGATTGCAATGATTGCAAGTAGAATAAAGAATATTAATATAAAAAGATAAATTATATATAGAGGAGCGATTTTTTTATTTACTGCTATTACAGTTGAATATCCGAGGCAAAATAAAATTGCAAACTCTATTAGAATGTGAAAAAAAACGTTCATGTTTTGTTTCATTGCCTTCTGATAAGAAATCCAGTCCAGTAAAGGTTTCCTTGAATCCAAAGAGAAACCAATAGCAATAAAGGCAATAGTTCCAATTATTGCAATAAGAAGGCCTAGCAATAAACTGATCAGGTTTATTTTAAATAGGATGAGTGTTACTATGGCACCGCCAATAATTCCAAGACTGGATACTGCTAAAGCATGAAGAAATTTTCCTTTTATCTGGGTTATGTACGATACAGGAATTACTTTTGATATCCAGAAGTATTTCCCTTCTCTGGAGAATGATGATGCAGAAGTTCCATTAAGTCCTCCACACAATATGAAAAATGCTGCCAAATATAGAGAGGTCATTAAAAGATTTTCTTTTTCCATGGCTGAAATGAAAAAACCGAATTCACCAGTCTTAAAAATGATAATAAAGAACATGAATACAGGGATGAATAAAGAGCTAATTACTCCATTCAATAAGAACATTGGTGTCCTGTTCATCATGCGTAATTCTCTAAGGAAAATTGAACTTACTTGATGAGCTCCATCTGAAAAAGGAAGAGGTTTTATTCTTTTGTGGGGTGTGACAGAGATTTCGTTTATGCCAATAAGCCCCTTATAAAATAGCTTTTCCCCCAATAATATAAGAGAAACAAAAAGGAGAACTGAAATAGTATAGAATAAAATTTGATCAATATATGCATTATTTGAGAATCCATAAATAAAGCTCCTGGTTATCCAGATAGCCGGAGGAAATTTGTTTCCAATCATTTTAACCAGGCCATCATTAGAGGTAAAAAAATTTACAACCTGTTCGTTATTTAGACCTGAATTTTCGGATGGTTTTGCCAAGAACTGGGGAATGATAATTAATAGCATCATTAGTAAGCTTCCAATAATTATTAGCTTATCCTTGTGTTTACTAAAGTTAATCAGTCTCATCATTACAACTACAAGGAGTGATGTTATTGCAAGAGGGATGATTGGAATAAATAGAAAAACGAATGGCAGTCTCAACCAGTATCCGACCTCCACATTTGCCAGAATTCCGTAATAAATAAAGAGAGGCAAAATAAATGGGGCTATTACAAAATATTCATTAACTAAAACAGTAAAATATTTTGAGAGAATAACTTGATGAGGCTTTATAGGAAGAGGGATGAGTAATTCCATGTCCTTTGAGAGATAGAAAATAGAAACAATACTGAAAATACCAAATATTAGAATAAGAACCTGGGTGATCAAAATCCCTAAAGTCAGTAATGCATTAGCTTGTCCTATGGGTTGTAGGAGTTCAAAAAGTTTCCTTATTATAAAAAGGTATGCATAAAACAGAGGAAAAGCTATTACAAACAATATGACTTTTAGTATAATGATATTAATACGTTCTTTCTTTTTATAAATTGTCCTTCCCCTTAATGCGGGAAAGAGAAAATTTACTTTCAGCATAACCTTAAGAAGAGTAAGAACCTTTTTCATTTTTCTGTTATTTCCAGGAATATATTTTCAAGAGATTCGGAATTCTTTGACATATATTTAAGCTCATCCATTGTGCCACATGCCATTAGTTCACCATTATTGATTATACCTATTCTGTCACAGAGTTTTTCTGCTACTTCCATTATATGAGTTGAAAAAAAGAGTGTTTTCCCCTGTTTGCAATGCTCATGCATGATCTCCTTTAAGCTGTGAGCTGATTTTGGGTCAAGGCCAGTAAGTGGTTCGTCAAGGATAAAAATTTCAGGTCTGGCAATTATTGCGCCGATCAGAATGATTTTCTGGCGCATACCATGAGAATAGCTTTTAATAGATTGATTGATAGCATTTGTGAGTCCAAATATTTCAGACCATTTTTCTGTAAGAGTAGTCCTCACTTTTGCGGGAGTACCATATACATCTCCGATAAAATTAATATATTCCAAACCTGTAAGTCTATCATAAATCTCTGGATCCTCAGGTATATAAGCAATCATAGATTTGCATTTCAGGGGATGTCCTTGGTTGCATAGACCATTGAGCATAATAGATCCTTTATCCGGCTTGAGTAAGCCCACAATCATTTTTATTGTAGTTGTTTTACCAGCTCCATTTGGTCCCAAAAACCCAAAAATTTCACCTGGCTGCACTGTTAGGCTAAGGTTATTAACAGCCTTCACTTTGCCTTTGTTGTAACTTTTTGATAGATTCTTTAATTCAATCACATTAGCTCCTTAGGTTATATATACTATTATATACAATTTTGTTTAGAAGCAAAAGGGATCAAGTCTTCGTGGCTGTCCCATAACCCCTTTACACTCTTTAACCAAATTTATTCCTTCTAATCTATTGATTTTTTTAGGTGTTTCTTTTAATAT
>JAUWNT010000252.1 GCA_030612495.1 Candidatus Aminicenantota bacterium | reverse complement strand
CAAAGCAGATTCATTTCTAGAAACAAGTTTTAGTAATATTGGAGCTATATTTCATCCGGTAATTTTTCTTTTAAATAAAGAACGAATTTTTAAAAAAGAAATATTTAATTTTTACACAGATGGTGTTACCAAAAAAGTCGCTCAATATATTGAAAAAGTAGATTTTGAATTCAAATCAATTGAATCAGCAATTGGAATAAACACACTTTCAGTTGTTGATTGGTTAAATTCAAGATATGGACTTCCTAAAACTTCGATCTATGAAATGATAAAATCTAATCCTACGTATAAAGACATATTGGCTCCTACAACAATAAATCACAGATATATTTGGGAAGATATTCCAACAGGATTGGTGCCTATGTCTTTATTTGGTAAAATTTTGGGAGTTCCAACACCAACGATTGATTATTTTATAGAAGAAGGAAGTAAAATGTTAGATACTGATTTTCGTTCAGAGGGCAGAACGTTGTGTAAATTGGGTCTTTCACCTGACAATTTAATTTCTGATTTGATGGAGTATACCTATTAAGGAAGAAAATAAATTTCAAATTGAGACTAAAATAAGTTCTGTAAGTTAGTAAAAGTATGAATAATATTATAACATTAGCCGATACAATTGGTTTAGCAAAAACAGAGCTTGATGCTCATACTTTAGGTGTGGTTACAATAAAAGAACTTCTTACAGAATGTGGATTTACAGTTATTGTTGCAAATAATGAAGTATCAAAAGCAATTACAAATCCCCAAAATCTAAACAATTCATCATTAATAAGAAAATGGATTATAAAAAATAATATACAAGCTTTGGGCTTTAGTTACCGTCTGAATGTTGATGATGCAGTACTGATATTCCGGAAACTCATGTACCAATTGGAATCAAAGAAAATGTTGGTAAGAGACGGTGGAAAACTAAAAAGTATTTGGTTTGCTGGATTGCCTGAAGCTTGTAATAAAATCAAATATTTATATAAAGATGTAATTGTTTTTTATGGTGATGAATCATTTACAGATAGCCTGATAATGCTTGGAATAGACCCCTCAATTGCGCCAGAAGGATTTAAAGACGATGACAGTTCATATAAAAATACTTTAGATAGTTTTGGTAAAGAAATAATTGATAAAGGAGATTATATATTAACATTACCTGTGAATAGAAAAGGATATAAGAATTTCGGAACTGCAAATGATAGTTTAATCGACCGCATCAGGTATGGTAGAGAAAACAATTTACCGCCCATAATAAGAGCTCACGCAGGACCTTATCTTGAAAACAGACATGAATCTGTAAAACAATTTATTGAATGGTCCCGCTTATTGGCTCATAGTGGGTATTTGGATGTACTGTCAATAGGAACTTCACAATTAACTCAATCAAAATTTGGAGAAGACTGGGACGATCTTCCTAATGGTGGAGGTGTAGGGGTTAATTCTCCAGAGGAATATGAACGTATATATGAAGCTGCAAAACCGATGCTTGTAAGAACTTATTCTGGTACAAAAAATCTCTGTAAACAAGCGGAAATACATGAAAGATCATTAAATATCGCATGGCATGCTTTATCTTTATGGTGGTTTTCTAAAATAGATGGACGGGGAGAGCTAAATCTTCTTGATAATTTAACCGAACATTTTGAAACAATTAAATATATTGCCAAAACCGGT
Organism: Candidatus Aminicenantota bacterium; assembly: GCA_030612495.1. GTDB lineage: Bacteria > Acidobacteriota > Aminicenantia > UBA2199 > UBA2199 > JAUWNT01. The sequence continues at coordinate 275 of JAUWNT010000252.1, read as the reverse complement.
AAGCCATACGAAGCAAATGTAGCTCATCATTTTGCATTCCGCTCATCTGACGATGTAAGTTATGCGGTATCAGCCTTTCTAGCAGCAAAAGCTGCCAAAAAACTGGGTGTAAAACATTTTGTTCTGCAAATAATGTTAAATGACCCCAAGCATACTTCAGCAATTAATGACCTGGCAAAGGCAAGAGCAACATTAAATATTGTAAAAAGCCTTGAAGATTCGAATTTTAAGGTGTTTTTGCAGACACGGGTTGGATTGAGCTATTTATCCCACGA
>JAUWNT010000259.1 GCA_030612495.1 Candidatus Aminicenantota bacterium | reverse complement strand
AAGCCCCCTTGCCTATGTTGATTTGAAGTAATTCTCTCATGGTTAAGCTTCACGATTCCACTCGCATTCTAAATTGGGATGTAATACATATCGATATAGACCGGTTATGTTTCTCCTCATCTTAAAATATTTCACAAAATTTATACCTACGGGGGACGAATTTTTATTATTGACGAACTATATTTAATTTTATTACAAATCTAATCTATAATTTATACTACTAATTTTATGTCAAATGTGAAGACCCCTATTTACTTTTCAGTGTTAAGCGATGTTAAGTATCTATTCTTCCTTTCCAATATATTTTTTCATTAGGTCTTTTGCCTTACTTAAACCTTCTTCTGTTAGATATACTGATTTTACGCGTTTGCTTCCATCAATATATCCTTCCTCATTTAATTCATCTAAAACCTCAAAGGGATAACCTTTCCAGCTCCTTTGAACTTTTGTGAGACCGGCATCTTCTTGCCATGATGTAAGATAAATCAGTAATAGAGTCAATTCTTTTATTGTTTTATCCATTATGTTTTCCACCTTTTAATTACTATTTTAATATATTTCATAATCACCGGAATCATCGCTTTTACCAGTAATGCAGGTAAAACATCCATCAAAACCGCCAATTGCACTTCCGATTGCCCATAGTGGTTGTCCACATACTTGACAACAGGCTCCCTCGTTTTTTCGTTTCAATGTCTCTTTTAATCTTTTCACCACATCCTCATATTTTTCTCCGGAATTGTCTTTGATAAATAACTTTGCAAATTTCACAATTGATATTCCGATCACTATTCCTTTCTCCCTTCTAAACACTCTTCAGTTATAATATCATCCTGCCCGGCTTTTATAAAGTAGTTTAGCTAATAATCGCATGCTGCGTTTATCCTAGCAAAATGGCATAATATCCGCAGCATTATAGTATAAGAAGTATTGGCTTTTCTTGCTAGACCACCTTGTATATATACGATAAGAGTTTCAAAAATCCTCTTTTTTTTGGGGAAATTTATTGATATTAAGAATAAATAGTAATGATAAGTTCCTACTTGCATAGTATTACAAAGACAAGATTGATAATTTGATTAAAATCCAAACTTCTATCCACTTTCGACGAAGCAAAGGGATATGAGATCTGGTCTTAGCATTTGACCTATTGTATTTTTTTAAAATACAATAAAAGTGGAATAAAAAGTTACCGAATTATTGAGCTATTACAACCGTCCCCTGTTAGTTACATTTCAAAAGTGCACTTTTGAAATGTAACTAACAGTTTTTTGATTACTCTGTCTTTTAAAAATCAAGATTATTATATTATGCAAATGCTTAAAACCAAGAGAAGGATATTCTTTGAATTACACGTAAAATACCGTAAAGATCCAGAAAACTTTTCTATACAATATAATAGAAAAATAATTAATCGAAAGAGGGTAAGAAGAGCTATAATGATTAAAGGCGAGGTAAAATCATGGTAACTACTTTCGACGAAGGAAAAATCCCAATGCCCGATATTAACTATTTTTATAATTTACAATATTTTCTTCAAATATAAATTTTATTGCTCAATTAATTGTGAAAAAAAAGGGGGGGGTATATCAAAAACTTACCATCTTTGTAAATCAGCTCACCATCCGCGAAAATTTCACCGCCCTTTTTCATATCACAAAGCATGTCCCAATGTATGGCAGATTGATTTTTGCCCAACGACTCAGGTATAGACCTTCCGATGGCCAGATGAACTGTCCCTCCAATCTTCTCATCAAATAACATATGCTTGGTAAATTTCTTTATATTATAATTTGTGCCTGCCGCTATCTCCCCTACATACCTTGCTCCCTTATCTGTCTCCAGAAGCTGTTC
>JAUWNT010000253.1 GCA_030612495.1 Candidatus Aminicenantota bacterium | reverse complement strand
TCACCAAATGACCTTAGCCATCAATTACGGGATCACACACCTGCTCTCAAATACAATATTAAATCTTCATGAAATTGAATGCAAATAAAAATTTTATTTTTCAGAGTTTTAGACTTGACTTTAAAGGGAATAACTGTCCCCTTATATCCCTTATATCTGTATAGACTGCAATAGTATTTCCAAGCTATAATTAAATTTTTTAATTATATTCATACATAGGCACTATTGCCTCATTTAAGAATTTATACGAAGTATAGATCGTTGACGCACGAAAACATCTATATAAAAACTTTTAATTTCGCTTAAACTTCTTTAATATCCTGTCAAAAAGTCTTGTATCTTTTATTATTATTTCTGCTTCTCCACTAAATATGTCACGTCCACAATGCAAAAGCTGAAGACCAAGAAAATAGATGAAATTAGCAGAAAAAAGAGATAGGCGTTAATATTTCATAGATTTATAGTTTTTTACTGTAAATTTCTTTACTTTTATATTATCTTCATCGCTTTTGTCCACTATATAAATTGCTCCATTTCGGATAATTCTTGGAACATAAGGCATATTCAGTCGATATAAAAAGCGGCCCCTTTTTGAAAAAACATCCACAATTTCATAATCTTTCTTATAAAGTATCGGCTGAATTCTAACAACATATATTCTCCCCTTCTCATCACAAAGCAATCTGTTAAAAAAAGGTCGATATTTAGGAATAGGCATAAGTTTAAAAGCATCCTTCCATGAATATCTAGCAAAATTTGTCTCTTTTACAGCTTTATCTTCATTGGATCTAACTTTTTCTTTCATTATATCTATATCAACCTTTATCTGAATCTTTCCATCTGAATTTGCAAAATAGAGACTGTATTCTCCATTATAACCGAAACAAACCCCTCCTTTTTCTGTGGAACAAAAATAAATATAAGGTGTATAATAGTGCCAATAGGCAGTAAGGCAATTAGCTCTTCTCTTAGTAACCTGATCAGTGCAGGATAAAAATTCTTTGACTTTCTCCCCTTCAAAATTAAATTGTCCTAATGCAAAATATCTGTTGTTTTTCTTATTGCTATATAAATTATCTCTATAGAACATTTTTACACAAAAAATGTAATTTTTTGGTGATAAAATAAAATTTCCAGCTCTGAATAGTTTGATGTTTTTTTTAAATAAACCTGCTGAATTGAAATGAAGAATTTTTATATTATCTGAAATATAGAGATTATCTTGTAGATCCACAGCTAATCTGAATGGTCCATTTTGTACTTCACCAGGCCCTTCTCCTCTGATATTGCCAAAAATCTTTTGAAATTTCCCATGTTTGTCAAATTTCAAGACTTTTTCCCACCCTAACGTATAAAGATTTTCTTCTGAATCAATTGCCATATCATATATTTTGCCTATATACCCGTCAGGGCTGGCACTCCCTTCAATTAATATTTCTTCTTTGAGCTGAAGTTTAAAATCTTTGTAAACCGGATATTTTCTGTTCTTTATATGCTGAATTTTTCCATTTTTCGCGGGCAGGAGAAATAGGGATAAAACAACAAAAAAGACCAAATAGCTAATAATTCTTTTAATCATTCTCTTTCCCTTTTTCATGCTTTATACTTAATTCAATACTAATTTTATATAGCAAAACAAAAATTTATTATCAAGTTAATTTTTTAAAAATTTTTTTATTTAGCATACCTAAAAAAAAAGGACTATATTAACAGAAAGAATTATGAATACAATATATCAAGATTTTAGTATGATTCCGTGTAGATTTTTTTTGAGTCAATTTGGGCTTTATTATTTATATTTATTTTGATAGAATATGATTTGAAGCCAAAATTTATTTTTTTCATCTTTATTACAACATTATTCTTTAATTTCTGCTCTTCAAAAAGAAACATAAATATTGAACCTTTAAAACTCAAACATGATCCTAAAATAGAAAAAC
>JAUWNT010000125.1 GCA_030612495.1 Candidatus Aminicenantota bacterium | reverse complement strand
CCCTCTAAAGAATTCGGGTCAGAAACATAAGCTTCCGGATAACTTGCACCAATTGCAATATGCAGGGTTCCTCCCACTTTTTCGACAAACAAAGGGTGCTTTAAGGCTTTTTGGAGCCCTTTATTCATTCCAAGAGCAACCTCACCTAATCGATGAGATCCTTCATCTGTTTCAATTATCTTTTTTAAGGTATTATATTCTTTTTTTGCTTTATAATCTGTAATAACTCCCTTTTCGATTTTCAGGTAAATCCCCTGTATAGTAACACCACTATTGAATACTGGAAGGTCAACAAATATTTCACCCTCAACTGAATTGGCATCCGGGCTTGTGAAAACTTCTCCATCAGGGAAATTCCTTTTGCCTGTACATTTTATACTATTTCTACCTGAAATATTCAATTTTAGTTCGAGAATTTTTCTTGTTTCAGGGTGTTCTGTTTGAATTGTAATTATTCTGGTTTTTTTCATCAATTGATAAATAGGTTCTTCAACCTGTTCCAACATGGCTGGATCTGTGATTGATGTTTTTACAATTATATCTGTGTATTCTTTAAGAGACATACCTTCTAAATCTGCAAAAGCTTTGGTGGGAAAGAGTGTTAATACCCAGGGTTTGATTAATCTTATATTTTTATATTGTTCATCTACTTTCATAATTGTTGCTGAGGTCTCTTCCGGGAGGTTGGAAAAAAGTTGTGGATCTTCAGCACCCAATATTTCAATATATTTGGTCATTGATTCATATCTTTTTTTATGCCATTCTGGGACTCTTTCGATCTGTTCTTTATTTCCATATTTTACAATTGAAGCTCCCCAGACTTGACCTCTGTTATTATCAGGAGCTACTAAATTGATGTCAGCAATTGCTCCTGCTCTGAATATCTTATCCTGTAAAATAGACATCAGCGGCCATGTTATGTGTTCCCCCTTTATCATGATAATATCTTCCGGTTTAATACCATCAAGAGAATGGTTTAAAAGATAATCTGCCCATTTTTCTAAATCTTTTTTTCTAATATCCATTTTTTATACTCCTATATTTTTCATATTTATCTCTAATGCGTGCTCTTTCCGGGTTTTGCATTCCATATCCTTAAAAGTAAGATAAAACCTATTATACTGAAAGGTAAAAGGAACCAGGGCCACCATGACCAGTTTCTGGTTGTTATCCATCCAAGGGAAAAGGACTGAACAGCTGTCCCAAGGTATACAAATCCATCAATTATACCAACTGCTGTGGCTGCGCCTTTTCGCCCGCCAAAATCCATTGTAGCAGTTCCAGATAGTAATCCGTGTGTTCCTATAACGCACATTGACATAAGAAATGCCAGTGCGCCCAGGAACCAACCATTCTTAAGAAAAAAAGACATTGCAATTATGCTTATTCCCAGGGTCCCGTAAAGAAAACCTGCTGATGGTGCTCTTCTTGACTGGAAAAGTTTGTCACTCACAATTCCTGCGATATTACCTCCGAGAATTCCAGCTATCATCAGTATCAGCCCCCAGTTATTGAGTGTAAATGACCATCCGGATGAGAGTCCTGCGCTTATTTGTTCTTTTGCATAGATTGGGAACCAGTGCATTACGCCGTTGCGTAAAACGCCTGTACAGAATTCTACTCCTGCGATTGTAAGAATAACCGGGTTTGTCAGGATTTTTTTAAGTATAAACAATTTTGGTACAGGTTTTTCAATGTCTTCTCCGCTCGATGCATCTCCTGTATCAAAGTCTTTGAAACCAGCGAGACCAGGTCTGTCCTTCAGAAGAAATATTTCAATTGGAAATAAAACAAAAAGCAATAAAGCAGGCACCATGAAAACCCACCATAAAGCATCACCACCATTATGACCTTGACCTTTAACAAGGCCAGAATCTAGGATTCTGCTGGAAACATCAAATGCAAGAAAGATGCCTGATGATATCATTACTCCAAATATTCCGGAAAAAACTCCACGCTCATTAACATGGAACCAGTGTGCGTTTACCTTTACAATTGATACTGCACCATAGCTCTGGAAGTACATGTTTGCAGCATAGAGGAATGTGAAAACAAGTTTCAGAGGTGCTCCGGAAGGATCTGGAAGGCTTAACACGTGTTTCAAATACAGCCCCATACACAGGTTCATTGCTCCAGCACCGATTGCTGCTATTAAGATACCTTTCTTACCACCAATCCTGTCAACAATTGGACCATTGATGAGAAATGATAATGCATAAACTACAGCACCAAAACCGAATATCCATCCAAAATCCTCTTTACTCATCATGTCACCAAGAGCATTCTTTGATACAGTTAGGTTATATCTTCCCATATATAAAAGTGCGTATGTCAAGCCCATTGGAAACCAGTTGATTATTCTTCTTAATTTATACCCTTTTTCGTGCAGCATTTTACTTACCTAAATATATTTTCCATAACTTGTCCAATACATCTTTCAAAAGAGCACCCATAACTTCTGGCTTATCAGTTTTTTCAGGCATATTTTCGAAAATCCCATAAGGAACCTTATATTCTTTGACTTTCAGAAAATTAGAGTTTGAACTGGAAAATTTTTTCCAGTCAGACTCTTTATAGAGTTTTTCCATTTTTATGTCTTCCAGTCCGTGTTCGAGTACTGAATCAGGTTTGTCAGGGTTAAATCTTCTCCTGTTTTTCCTGAGGGATTCTTCCCATGTGACATTGATATAAAGGGTTACAGCCTGCTTCAGGATCTGATTTGACAGGTAATTATATGCAGACTTGAATCCGCCGTGTTCAGATCCTCTGGCAAATTCGATGAACACGGTTTTATTTCCCTTATGATAATCCGGGTTGTCACGAATAATCTTTGAATAGTTCAGGTTTATTTTTTTTATTAGAAAGTTCCAGTACCATTTTTCTTTAAAAACATAACCTGGATATGTTTTACCTTTATATTCAAATTCTCTATTGGATATTATGCGGGGCAACCCCATTTCTTCCATAATATCGTCATCTTCAAACTGTTCCCATAAAAATGTAAAATCATCTATTTCATGAAATTCACCAATATGAAAACGATCAATACGCTCTTTTATTGGTGTTTTTTTTAAATAATCTATGATTTCCGATTTACCAGCAGCTGGTCTTCCGTTTAGTATTATAATATCAAAAACTCTCTTTTTCATTTGAATCTCCTTTAAATTTTTTAATTCATATTATAAACATTTTATAATTTCTATTCAATAATTTTTTTTAGATATATAAATTTATGAGAAGAATCAATAAAAAAAGACTTGAATTTAATTTAAAATAGTTTTATATTTCTATATGGAGTGAAATGAGAACAACATTTGATCCTCAAACAATTTATGATGCATTTAGCAGATATGGGTTTCCAGTTTTAAGAATCGATAATTTTGATAAGGGAACTTTTGCTAAGATTCGTGCAGAATTGAAAAACTCTGAATATATGTCTGTGGAGGAATTGCAGGATATTGTTGTGAGACTAAGATTAATTGAAAAGAATGAAAATATTGAAATTAAGATTGTTAATATTGATATGATTCATAAAACAATGCGCGTAGATATATTTATAAAAATTTAGATAAACGGTTTTAAAGTTCAAAGTCACAAATTTATGATTTTGGATTCAGGATTTATTTTGATAGTATAAATATTTGTGTAAAATAAAAGTCGCCTATATCATTTTTTGCTACACCCACACCTGTGAGATTATAATTACCCTCAATGTTTATTTTATGCTCTTCATTATGTAGCCAGGTTTTACATGCAATTTCTGCAGGTTCAGAATAACCTGAAGTATATGCAACATTTTCCGCTCCTCTTGAATGAGGAATTGTTTCTTTAATTATTGCTAAACGATTTTGAAACCCATCATGACTAAAAGGAACTATTTCAGTTGCCATATTACTACTATGTATTCGACATTGTTCAGCGATTGTATCATTCCATTCAAGTTTATCTAACCCTTTAGAAATGCGATGGTCATTTATCGAGCGAAATACTTTTTGTTCGAGCTCATTTTCTGATAAGTCGGTACTATTTTTACATGCAGTTAAAAGGAGTGTAAATATAAAAAATATAACCCAGGTTTGTTTTTTTTTAATATTCATTTCAGAAATTATTTTATCATTTATGTATTAAACAAACAATTGTATTTTTATTTATTTTATTGACATTTTTTTATTTTACTGCTATTTTTTTGATGTGAAAAGATTTATTGCTAAACGGTGTATATAAATGATTTGCAGGAAGTGTGGATTTAAGAATACCGATGAAAGTGCTTTTTGCAGTAGATGTGGGGCAGCTTTATTAAAAAAAACTGATTCATCTTCTTGGGGGAGTTCAAAAATTCCAAATATAAATTCTGAGTTCAATTTTAATCCAGATGATCTGTTTGCAGATAGATACCAAATCGTAGAAGAGATTGGGCGAGGCGGAATGGGAAGAGTATATAAAGCAGTAGACAGAGAATTAGGCATTATTGTTGCTTTAAAGATGATACGCCCTGAATTTCTTGCAAATCCTAAAATGATTGAAAGATTTAAAAATGAGATTCTACTTGCAAGAGAAATATCTCATGAGAATGTACTCAGGATTCATGATTTTGGTGAGAAAGATGATATTAAATTCATTTCAATGCAATATATTGAAGGGGAAAGTCTGAAAAATATTATTCGGGAATCTTCTTCTTCTTTAAACATGGACTCAGTACTTAGCATATCTACACAAATTCTAGAGGGGCTTGGTGCAGCTCACCGAAATGGTGTTGCTCATAGAGATTTAAAGCCTTCAAATATTATGATAGATGAAAATGGAAGAGTTTATATTGCAGATTTTGGACTGGCTAAATCCATTAAAGCGGGTGATCCGAGTTTTACAGGGACCCTTGTTGGAACTCCTCAGTATATTTCACCTGAGCAATGGAAAGGTGATAAAATTGATGGACGCTCAGATATTTACTCTTTTGGGATAATGATGTATGAGATGGTAGTGGGGAGCCTCCCATTTGAATCAGAAACGGATTTCGGATACCTAAAGAAGCACATCAATGAAAAAGCTCAATTTCCAAAAGATATAGAAAAGGAGATTCCTCTATTTATTCAAAAGATTATTATCAAATGTTTGGAGAAGAAGCCAGAAAGACGCTACAACAATGCAGAAGAAATTCTTAACGATATAAATGAAGGCAAATTTACTACAAAGCCAATGGATATTTTTAAAATTAAGAGTAAAGGAATCAGGTTAGCCTTTTTTATTGTTTTAATTGTTTTATTTGTAGCATCTTTTTATTTTATTAGAAGAGTGGGATTACTTAATAAAAAGGTTTCTATTAATGAGTTAAAACCTTCAGTAGCAGTAATGCATTTTGAAAATAACACAGGTGAAAAGAACCTTGATCAATGGAGTCGAGCTTTCTCGGATCTTCTGGTTACAGATATCGCTCAATCCAAATATATACGAGTATTGCCAGAAGATCAACTCTATCAGATTTTAAAAGAAGCAAATCATTTAAAAGATACAAGATATGGGCATGATATTCTTGAAAAGGTGGTTTCTAAGGCAAATGTTCAGTATGTTATTCTGGGAAGCTATGCTAAAGCAGGTGATATTTTTCGTGTTAGTATCAAGATTCTTGAACCGAAAAAGGGAGCATTATTAGATACAGTATATGTTGATGGAAAGGGGGAAGCAAGTCTTTTTTCTATTGTTGACCGATTGACTCTAAAAATAAAATCCAGTTTAAATTTCACTCCAAAAGAAATTCTTAATGATATTGATAGAGAGATTGGTAAGATTACAACTAACTCGCCTGAGGCGCTAAAATACTATGTTGAGGGTGAAAAATGTTATATAGAACAAGAGTTCAATAAGAGCATTGATAACCTAAAAAAAGCAGTTGCCATTGACCCTGAGTTTGCTATTGCTTATAACAAAATATCCATAAATTATTCATATTTAAAACAATCAGATTTTGCTTTACAATATATGAAAAGGGCAATGGATTTGCTGGAGCATGTGTCTGATAGAGAACGTTATCTGATCAAAGGTGTTTATTATGCTCAGATTGGAAAATCTTATAGAGAAAAGATAAAACCTTATCTGGATTTATTAAA
>JAUWNT010000053.1 GCA_030612495.1 Candidatus Aminicenantota bacterium | reverse complement strand
ATTAAAGATGTTTATATCAAATATCTGTAACTTTTGAATAAAGGGAGGGTAATATATTTTGTTTTATTCTAAATTTTGTACCATGATTATGCCCAGTCCGAGCATCAAAATCAACATAAATGTTACCTGCATTTATTGCAGAAATAAAATTAGATGAATCAAAATTTTGAAGCATTTGAATTTTAGTATATCTGAAAAACAATTTATTATTTATCTTTTTAGTATCTGCAATGATATAAAAACAATTAGTTAATTTGGTGCCAGCTTTATAAAACAAATCGTTAAAACCCCAATAAGGTTGTGGATTTAATTCACCTAATCCTATCCGTTTTTTTACAGATGTTAACCAATCTGTGTGTTTTTTGTCAACAGCTTTCGAATCAAAAGAAATTAATATTTTATTATTCTTTTGATCTACAATTACTTTAAAACCACGATCACTCCTAACTAAACCATTAATGGTTTGACGGAAACTTTTTTCAGATGTAGGATATTTTTTACCTGCCTCCTTATGAGGCCAACCATATTTAAGTAAAAGAATCTGTGGTACGAATTTAAATGCTCGTGGTGATGGTTCCATATGAAATAGTGTTATTAATGAGGTGGTTTTTTCCCGCTGACACTTTAACTCCCACTCTCCTGCGTTTGGTAAAGGTAAATTGTTTTCAGTTATTCCTAAAAGGTCTTCAATAGTATTACCAACATCACCAACATTTCCTTGTCTTGAACTCTTAATCCAACCTGTGTTTCTGATTTTCTTTAATTCAGAGATTAAAGAAGCCTTTGTATAAATTTTCATTTTTTTTATTCAGGTTTCCAAAAATCAAGTAAATATTCAAATGTAGTACCCATAGTTATATAATTACTTGGCCAACCAAATATTCCTATTCGATTAACAATATTAGTTCTATCCCAAATTATTGTATTTCGTAACTCATATCCTCGTTTTCTTAATTCCTGAATTATTGATACATGTATTGTAATTCTTTTATTTTCCCACCACATATCTGGTACATTTATAACACAATGTCCTTTAGGTTTAAGAAGGGGATATATATTCTCAAAAATATCTCCTATTTCTTTGGTATAGTTATCCGGTGACATTGTTCCCAAATCCCTGGGATCCTGTGAATACTGCTCAACCTTTAAATACTGGTCATTTTTTCTATCTCGCCTGGATTTATTTTTTCTTTTTCTATTCAATAGATTTGCATATGGAGGTGATGTCCATATCAAACTAATGGTATTATTCTCAAAATATAATGGTATATTTAAAGCATCATCATGAACAGCAATCTGTTTTGAAGAATTAAGCAAATTTTCTTGAATGAGTCTATCTTTGCATAAGTCAATATATTCTTCTTGAAGATCAAAACCTACAGCATTCCTATTTAAATCCTGTGAAGAAAGCAATGTGGTACCACTTCCTACAAATGGGTCTACAACAAGTTCTCCTTCATGTGAGAATAGTTTAATAATTTTATTTGATAACGAAATTGGGAAAGTAGCAGGATGAAGATCTTTTTTTCTTATATCTCTTTTTTCATAAAAGAACTGCCAAACCCCTATTTGACTCTTTAACCATTCTTTTGCGGTCAGGCAGTTTATGTGGGATTTCTTACAGGCACATGTTCTAATATAATTTATCTCTAACTTTTTCTGAAATAAATTACTTTCTTTTTTGATAATATAATTTCGGCGCAATTTATTTTTTACATTTATCATCATCAATCTTCTATTTTGATTCTATCATATTTAAAATAAGATATCTATTTTAACAGAAACACTTCTATATGGAGAAAAATGTCAAATCATGTAAATATCCTTAAATATTTTCAATTAGAACAGATTAGGATAGATTAACTTAGTTTTCAAAATTTGATAAATATTTTCTTGTGACCATAATACTTCAAAACAGTTGAAAATGACACCAAATAGCGTTATACTAAATAGCGTAAAAAAACTTTAAACAGGTTAATAAAAATTAAGGTAATTTATAAATAGAATAATGATATAGTGTAGGATGAAAATATTTAAACAATGTTGGGCATTAACAAAAGATTTTAAAAGATGCCCGAATAAAACAAAATTTCTTGTTTGTAAAATACCTGCTCATAGGTTTCAAATATTAAGTGCTTCTGTAATTACAATAGGTTTAATCATAGCTATAATTGGCACAATTACCACGATTTTCTCTGGTATAACTTCAAGTAAAGTAAATGATGATATATATATAAATACTGTAGAAGTATCAAATAATACTAAAGATATTATAGACCGCCAAAAAGGACATTCGAAAGATTTACAAAAAATTACTACACTATTAATTGCAAATCAAGATTATAAAAAGAAATATGAAGAAGTATTAAAAGAATTAGATTCTTTAAACAATATAAATAAAAATGTAAAAGATCAGATATTTAATGCTATACAAAAGAAAGATTTTAAAACTGCTCAAAAACTAGTAACTAATTTAAGAACAAATGAGAAAAAAGTCCAAAAACAACATGCAAAGACAGCTAAACTTCAAGGAGATATTTTTTATTTACAATTAAATTATAAAGAATCTTTAAGATGTTATTTTGAAGCACATAAATTAGATGAAGAAAATTCTAAATATTTAAATGGAATTGGATTTATCTTTTCTATTTTAGCAGATTATAAAAAATCAATAGAGTATTTTGAGAAAGCTTTAAAAAGTGATCTTAAAACCTATGGAGCAGAGCATCCAAAAGTTGCTTCAGACTGGAACAATCTAGGAATGGTATATGATTCTCTTGGAGATTATAAAAAAGCAATAGAGTATTATGAAAAATCTTTGAAAATTAATCTTAAAACCTATGGGGCAGATCATCCATATGTGGCTGTAAACTGGAACAATATAGGAGTGGTATATAACTCTATTGGAGATTATAAAAAAGCAATAAAGTATTTTGAGAGAGCTTTAAAAAGTAATATTAAAACCTATGGAGCAGAACATCCATATGTGGCTAGAAGCTGGAGCAATCTGGGGGGGGCATATCACTTTCTTGGAGAGTATCAGAAAGAAAAAGAGTATTATGAGAAAGCTTTGGAAAGTGGTCTCAAAACCTATGGAGCAGAACATCCAGATGTGGCTGTTTACTGGAACAATCTGGGAAGGGCATATGATTCTCTCGGAGAGTATCGGAAAGCAATAGAGTTTCTTGAAAAGGCTTTAAAAAGTAATCTTAAAACCTATGGAGCAGAACATCCAGATGTGGCTACATGCTGGAACAATCTGGGAGCGGCATATGCTTCTCTTGGAAAATATAAAAAAGCAATAGAGTATTATGAGAAAGCTTTGAAAGTACTGGAGATCAAATTAGGCATGAATTATCCAACTACAAAAGCAGTTAAAAATAACCTTGAAAAAGCAAAAAAGAAACTTAAAAACTAATTTTATATCTTTAATGAAAGAGAAATTGATGCTTACTTTTTCCCAATCCCAGAAACTATTTATTTAAGTATTACAAAATTCATTAAAACTATTAATCAGTTTTTTAATTAAGAGTTTTGTTGATGGCCAAGCCTATGAAAATGGTACTATATGATTAGGCCTTGTCCATGGTTTTGAGGAAGAATGGGGTTATTTTTCAAAGGCAGAGCTGAAAAGCCTAAAACCGAATGTTTGGGAGATTCCTAAAAAGAATTTACCCTGGTCGGGGAGGAGATGAATCTTGTTAGATTAGAGTTGATTGCTTCCACCTTCTGTTGAAATTTTCAGTTAAATATTCAAAAATATTTTTGTTTGTATCTCTGTCTAATATAATTGCAAAAGATTCTTTGTTCCCGAGATCTTTCAAACTATGTCCTAAAATCACTAACGAGCTGGAAGAAATGATATATCTATCATGTATATCTTCGTTAGGGTAGTCTCTGAATTCAATATTAGAATATTCATGTTTAAAATCTTGAAGATCACGTAAGAAGGGTCTTTTTTTGTTTGGATTAAGATTATTTATTTTTGTGATGAATTTTACATTGTTATTTTTAATATTTTTAATAATATCCAAGGTCCTCTCTCCACAATAGGGATCTACAATTTTTAATTCTCCTTTTAAATCAGCAAGAACATTCTTTGATAATACTCTTTTACTAGTAAATTTTTTATCTGGTTCAAAACAAATTATTCTTATTAAACCTTCTTTAACTTGAGACACTAAATACTCTTTTCCAGATTTCATTATTTCAAAATTAGTTTGATTATCATTGTGATGCCTATGAATTTTGTCTCCTGCTCTTTTTAAAGAATTGGTTATAGATCTCGTTTCAACACTAACTTCTTTGACATTTACAATAACGGAGACTATTTGTTCTGCTGTTAACATGTTAAGTTTTAGTTTTTCTTTTGCTACCCATAAAATCCATAAACTCATTTCAAGTGGTTTTTTATATTGATAAAAATCTGGAAATTTAGATGTGTCGATATTTCTAAATTCTTTAATTATTTTAGATTCCATACTCATTTCACTTTTTTAAAGTCATTTGAAACAAACCTCACACCAGAGCTTGTTAAAACCCATGCCTTTCGATTTTCCTTTTTTTTTTCTGCATCTGTCATGTGCGCGTTGATTATATTATGATTGACTTTGTCGTTGATATTTTTGGGAAGTTTTTCTTTTGCTACTCTGAAACCATTTTCCAAGTCTTTCGTGTTGAAACTATTAAAATTCTTATTATTTTCCAAATAATAACCAATAACTAGAGTCTTCTGGACATCATCATGGGGTTTTTTTTGTAAAATAAATTCTTTAAGTGATAATTCCTTTTTGGGTTTTACTTCTTCAGTTCTAGTAAGAAACCTCTCAATTGATTTTATCCTTTTCTCATGATCCTCAAGTATTTTCTTTATTTCTTCATCCATTATTACCCTCCTTCTTCTTTCCTTTTGCTGAACGTTTATACTTAACTTTAATTCCTTTAGCGCTCTTCTTCTTCTCTATGAATTTATCATGCAACGAGTTTGTTATTCCCTCAATTTTATAATGATGAACAAAATACCTTTTTTCATTATCTTGATCTATATAACCAGAATGCAGTAATAGTCCTAAAGGTTTAGATAAGGTGGTCTTTTTTATTCTGCTCTCTTTTTCTAATTCCTGGATATCCATTTTTTCATTCTCACTCATTCCAAGTTCTTTTGAATAATATCTTCCTATCAAGAAAAGTAAGATTTTTTCAGGATTCAAAAAATCAAATTCAGAAGAAATCACAATAGCTTTTGTTTTTTGATCAATTTTTAATAAAAGTTTTGTTTTATCAATTAGTGCCTTTAATTTTTTTTTTGTATCTTCTTCACTAAGTAAAAGCTCTTTAAGAATTTCTTTTTTGTCTTTAATCTCGTCTGTCATATTCCCTCCTTATGAAATATAATATTTCTAAACTTCATCTATCATATTATATGATAGATTTATAAATGTGTCAAGTAGGTGTATATTACTTTTCTATCTATGATAATATAATGTCGTTCGTATTAGATGATACTTGTTCAAATATAGAAAAATTAATACCTCTTGATCGGGAAAATTGGTTCTCACTTATTTCCAAAACCAGCGCTAACACCTATACTTTCAATTTTTTAACCAAGCAAATAATGAATGTTGCATTTTAAAGTGAAAAAATTGTAAATAAAATGAATTTACTGGAATAATTCTTTTTCAATTTCTTTTCTATGTTTTTCTAATAATTTTTTATTTTTATTGAAATAAGATGTAATATATAATATCATTTCTTTCTGTGAGGCTGAAGTGAAAAAGAAACAAGCTTTAAATGAATCAAAGCCCATGTCAGATGTGAAGAATAAAAACAACCATTTAAAGCAACTTGAAAAATTATTATTAAATGAGGAAATCAATATAAGTAAAAATGAAGGCAGAAAATTTTCTAAAAAAGAGATTTATGGAACTATTTTAAGGTTATTTGTATGTATAACGATTATTTTGGTACTATATTTTACAGGATTGTTCAAAAATATTGTTGGTGTTTTAATTGCAATCTCTTTTTTTATTTTTATGGAATTTGTTAGATATTTGAAGCTTAAATAAGAAATTTAGAGTCTTAATAGAAATTATAATTTTTTATTTAGGAAAAGCTTTGGAAAAGGTATATTTTCCTTGATTTTAAATTTTATATTTTCTATAATTCAAGTGTATGGATATAGATATTGAAAGAATTGTTAATTTAGCAAAAAATAATTTAACTTCTGTAATTCAAATTATTTCAAAAATGTGGTGTGAAAAAAATATATTTAATTTGACAAAAAAAATGAATGATATAATATTAAATTTAAAAGGAGGAAAAATATGAGAAAATTTTTATTAGCAATCGTATTAATCAGCTTAATTTTAGTAATGACATCTTGCCAGAAATCGGAAGAGGTTACAATTTCGAAGTATTTCCAGGCAATGCTTCATGGTGAAAAAGGTGATATTGATACAATGAGTTTAATGGCACTTGAACCAGTGTATATTCAGTATGAGTCTTATAAAATTGTTTTAGTTTCAGAACCAGATATTAAAGAATATGAATTACCAAAGCTATTAGCAGATTTGGAGGATCTTAAGAAGCAGAGAAAGGAGCAGGTTAAAATAGCCCTTGATAAAAAATATGAATTTGAGGATTTAGAAGATGAATTGGATGAGACAAGAAGGAGAAGTAAAAAGATAGAATTGAAAAAGAAAATAAAAGAGATGAAAATTGTTGTAAAAGAAGAAGAACAGAAAGTCAGAGATTTTCAGTTAGGAATTAATAGTTTGAAGATTCATATTGAGAATGAAAAGAATTTGATTAAACTCTCTTCTGGAGTTGTAAAAAATCCAGAGATATATAAAGGGGAAGCACAAACTTCTAAAACTGATGTTAAAGTTACATTGAAAAATGGAACTGAAAAAGATTATGTATTTGTATTAAAAAAATATAATTTAAAGATCAAAGAAGATGCAGATATTATAAAAAGCCGTTTTGTAATTATAAAAATACAGAGTGCTGAAGAATTTGAGAAAGCAAAAGAGGCTGAGGAAGAAGCGGTTGTAGAAACAGAGGAAGTAACGGAACAAGAGACTAAAAATATACCGAAATAGGATAGCATCAGTTTTTTATAAATAGATTTTTAAATAAAAGGAGGCAGATTTCTGTCTCCTTTATATTTTCTTACAAATATTTTTTTTATTTCAATTTATGTTCAAAAAAAAACTTTTTCCGGAGGTAATAATGAAAAAGTGTTTTATCATTTTATCAATCTTTGTGCTATCTTTATTTATATATCCAGATAAGCATAATATTCAATTTAAGGATATGTTTGAAGTTGGCAGGCTCAAATCATTTTCCATATCTCCTAATGGTAAATTTGTTGTCTTTTCTGTGAAAACTGCTAATTTGGATAAAAATTCTTTTACAAGTAATATTTTTTATACTGATATAAATGGAAGTTTTTTAAAGAAACTCACGGATTCTAAGGGTAAAAATAATTATCCTAAGTTTATTTCAAACAATGTCGTTTCATTTATATCAACAAGAGATGGAGAACCTCAGTTATATAAAATTAATATATTTAATCCGGGTAAAATTGAAAAAGTTTTAAAGTCAACTATTCCTGGAGGAATGGGATCTTACATCTGGAGCCCTGATAAAAAAGCTATAGCTTTTCAAAAAGATGTTTATCCATGTGCAAAATCATTGAAAGAGAGTGTTGAAAGAGAAGAAAAAAAGAAAAAATCCGGTATTAAGGTTAAGGTGTTAAATTCATTAATGTTCAGAGTATGGAATTATTGGAAGGATGGAAAGAGGAGCCATATTTTTTTAACTAATACTGCAAAAGAAGAGTTTAGGGATTTGACTCCCGGTAATTATGACACTCCACCTCTTGACCTTGGAGGCAAACAGGATTTTGTCTTCTCTTCTGATATGAATATGTTTGTATATGTGAAAAATACTGATAAAATGGTTGCTATTTCAACCAATAATGATATATTTCTGAAAAATCTTTGCACTAATGAGGAAGAGAATATTACAAAAGATAATAAAGGTAATGATATGAACCCTGTTTTTTCTCCTTCTACAAGGTATCTTGCATATCTTTCTATGGAAAGGGAGGGTTTTGAAGCTGATAAAAAGAACATAATAATTTATGATCTAAAGAGACGGACACGAAGAAATTTAACCAGGGATTTTAAGTACAATATAAAAGAGATAATTTTCTCTCCCAAAGGGAAATATATATATTTCAATGTGGATGAAAGTGTTTATCATCCAATTTATAAATTGAATATAAAAAGTGGTAAGTATATAAAACTAATTCATAAAGTTCATTCATCTGATTTAGCTATTACTCGTAATGGAAAGTATATTCTATTTTTTAATCAAAGCGTAAAGTATCCAGATGAAATTTTTAAATTAGATATAAGAAAAAAGAGGCTAACTCAACTTACTAATTTTAATAGAGAAGCTTTAAAAGATATTAAAATGAATTCTATTGAATTATTTAAGTTTAAAGGCGCTAAAAATGATCCAGTAGAGGGAATTATTTTGAAACCTCCCTTTTTTGATGAACATAAAAAGTATCCAATGGTTTTTTTAATTCATGGAGGGCCTCAGGGTAATTGGACTGATGATTTCCATTTCAGGTGGAATTTGAGTATGTTTGCCTCTCCTGGATATGTTGTTGTTGCAATTAATTTTCATGGCAGCAGGGGATATGGCCAAGCATTTACAGATGCAGTATCAAAGGATTGGGGAGGAGCACCTTTTATTGATCTGGTTAAGGGGCAAAAATATGTAGTAGAAAATTATAGATTTATTGACAAGGATAAAATCGTTGCTGCTGGAGCATCTTATGGTGGGTTTATGGTAAATTGGATTGCTGGTCATTATGATGAGTTTATATATCCTTTCAAGTGTCTTGTTTCTCATGATGGGATTTTTGATGCTCGTAGTATGTATTATTCTACAGAGGAACTGTGGTTTGATGAATGGGAACATGGAGGTACCCCCTGGGAGAATAAAGAGTTATATGAAAAATTTAGCCCCTCAAATTTTGTTATGAAATTTAAGATACCAATGTTAATTATTCATGGAGAAAAAGATTATAGAGTCCCTGTTTCTCAGGGGTTAATGTTATTTACAGCTCTGCAGAGAAGAGGGGTAAAATCAAAAATGTTATATTTCCCTGATGAAGACCATTTTGTTCAAAAGCCAAAAAATGCACAATTCTGGTGGAAGTCTGTTTATGGATGGTTTAAGGAGCATATTAAATAACAAAAAAATATTTTTTATCTTCTACTTATTTTAATTGGTCCAATAGGATCGATTATATTGATTGATTTAATTGATGAATCTCTCTTTATAATAAATTTTTCTATTTTTTGTTTGACTATAACCTTTTCAAATGAAATTTCCTTTGATGACTTCACCTTAAGCGTAATTGGAAAAACAAAGTCTGTATTCAATTGCTCAATTGATATTTCCGCATTTTTTTCATCTATTTTTATATTGTAAATAATCTCAGGTAATTTCCTTGAATACACCCATTTTTTAAAGAATTTTAATAATGTCTTGTCTTTATTTATGAATTGATTGATAAATTGCATTGATGAAATACTTTTGAATTTAAATTTGTTTAGAATTGAATGGAGTCTGTTTAAGAAATCTTTTTCTCCAATCATGTCAAATAACATCAGGAAAATAAGTGCACTTTTATTGTAAACAATGGTTTGATAAGCTTCATAGTTGTTTTCGAGTTTTATAATTCTTGTTCCGTAAATCACTGGGCCACTATTTTTATATTTATATATCCATTTTTTTGCCTTTTTTATTATTCTTTTGAAGTTTTTATCAGATATTTTATTTTTTAAATAATATAAAATTGAAAATTGAGCCAATCCTTCTGTTATCCATACATCCCTGTAAGATTTCCAGGAAATTATCCCGCCCCACCACTGATGTGACATTTCATGAATAATGTAATCTCCAACATTATCTCTGAATGTTATTGGATTGTGTCTAAATTTAATGTCTAGAACATCTGATCTTTTAGGACTTAAATTTATGATTATAAACCCTCTATTGCTAACACCCCCTTCATGTAGCTCATTTTTAAATAAAATATTTATTTCTGAAATATTAATGTCTCCATATTTTTGAACTAGAAAGTTAGCTATTTTTTTGATTTCTGAATTATTTACATATTTTGAATATCTGCAAAAATCAGAACTATAAATATTAATTGGAATTATTGAATCTATTCTGCTCTTAAGAAAAAATTCCCCACAAATGAGTGAGATACCCTTTGTACCTTTGCTTGCATATTTAAAAAGGTTTCTATTTACAGCTATTTTTTTTGTAAAGGTTCCTGATATTAAACAATTAAAATTAGTGGGGAGATTAATTGTAACATCTGATTTGAAAAATTCATTTCCCGGATTTGGATAAAAATTCTCTGTTCTGGACAAATAATAGAAAAGGTCCAATGTTTCAATGTTTTCTGACTCTATAGCCTGCATTTTAAAGATATCATCATATAAATTATCTGGTTTAATATACCCCTTATAATAGAGAGCGGATTTATCTGTTTCAGGTCCAAGTAAGAAATATATAGGTCCCCTTTTGAAGATATTTAATCCAACTGCCTTCTTATCTAAATTTCCAGCAAGTTTTAGGTTTTTTTTAAGCTGTAGAACCTTTAATGAACAGGGATCTTTGTATAATATTATTATTGTGCCTGAAATAAAATTATTTTTTGGATTGTAAAATAGATTTAATTTAATCTTATCTACTTCATTCTCTAATGAAAAAAATAGCTTTGGAGATTTTACGGAATTGTAGCTTAGTATCATATTATTATCAATTGAGGTTGTAAGTTGGGTGTCTGGAACAGAATTTTTTTTATATTTATAATAATAGTATGATTTTCTCTCTTTTGGGAATATTATTAAGTTTGATCCTTCTGAAAATGGCAAGTACCAGTATTCTTTGAATTGTTTTATTTTTTTTCCATATTCATGACGATACATTTCGAAAAGTGATTGAGATTTTTTATCAAGTATTGTTACTTTCCCGAGTTGTGTTGTTTTGCTTAAAAAGCTTTTATCTTCTAAAATAAAAATTCCTCTGTTATTTGATTTAGAAAAAAAATCTTTTTTGTATTTTTTCTTTAAAGTTAATCTCTCTTCTTCATCATTTGGTTTAATAGAAAATTTCCACTTACCTCTATAAATCATTAATAGGTTAAAAGGAATTGATTCGTAAATGTAACCCTCTTCAAGATGAATCTTTGCATCTCCAACCTTTAATAAAAGGTTATTTACATGATATTTTTTGAAACTATTTATAAAATAAATGGGTTTTATTTGATTGGTAATACTCAAATTTGAGAATTTTTTGTCTTTTTTATTAAAGATTATTACTCCAACCTCTCCATATTTAGAAAATTTTGCCCTGTAAGTTATTTTTTTTGACACATGGCCTACAAATTTTATACATTCAACTTTGTTAAAATAGTCTTCTAAAATGGTGTAACTATTATCGGAAAATATTTGAGGTAATTCATTCCATTGTTTTTTAGAAATGATATTTTTTAACCTTTCAGTTGAGTATATAGGTGAAACCAAAATGAATATTATACAAATAAATAGAAATTTATTTCTCATCTTTTCTCAAAATCATTATACACTCTCAATAAAAAATTTCACATAATTTTAATAAAAAGCCTTTTAATTTTTTTAAAGATTTTTCATAACTTTATCAATTAAATCTTCATCTGTTGAATAAGGTAAGGTTATATGGCCTTTCTCCTTATTATTTATATTCCATTTTGATGCGACTTCCAATGCATGTTTGTTTCTTGCCCAGGAGCGTCTTGAAATTCCATTTATTACATCCCATTCAACTGCGGATTTTATAATATTATCTTTCAATTCTTTTCCATCAAGTACAAGACCAAAACCTCCATTAAAAGCTTTCCCAATGCCAACTCCACCGCCATTTGATAGAACAACCATTGACATGCCCCTTAGAGCATCTCCAACAAAATTGTGAATAGACATGTCAGCAGTTATATTGCTTCCATCATATATATTGGCTGTCTCCCTAAAAGGAGAATCAGTACCTGAAACATCGTGATGGTCTCTTCCAATCATAATAGGCCCTATTTCACCATTTCTTACCATTTTGTTGAATTTTAAAGCAATTTCAATTCTGCCGTTTCCATCTGCATATAGAATTCTTGCTTGAGTTCCAACAACCAATTTATTCTTTTCTGCATTCTTTATCCATTCATAGTTGTCTCTGTCTATAGAGCTTCTGTTTGGGTTAATACATTCCATAGCAGCTTTATCCGTTTTCCTAAGATCTTCAGGTCTACGTGAAAGGCAAACCCACCTAAAAGGCCCATATCCATAGTCAAAGCATATGGGTCCCATTATGTTTTCTACATAACTGGGGAATGTAAATCCTTCGGAAGGGTTATGCACATTAATTGCAATATCCTTTGCACCTGCATCATAAACTGCTTTTAAAAAGGAATTTCCATAATCCCAGAAATGAGTTCCTTTTTTACTCATTTCTCGAATTAAACTAAATTGCTTAATTAAGGATTTATTAACCTCATTTTTAAATTTTTCTGGATCATTTTTTAATAATTTTCTTCCCTCTTTGTAAGTGTATCCAACAGGAGTATATCCTCCGGTATATGCTTCATGGCAGGAAGTTTGGTCAGAAGCAAGTTCAACTTTAATATTATTTTTAACACAATATTCCCAGAGGTCAACAATATTACCATGATATGCAATTGAAACAGGTTTTTTTAATCTTCTGTATTCATCTACCCAATTGGCAATTTCATCTAGATTCGAAGACATTTTTGAGAGCCAACCCTGTTTATATCTTGTTTCAATTCTTGATAAATCTACCTCTGCAATAACTCCTATACCTCCTGCAATCTCAACTGCTTTTGCCTGTGCGCCGCTCATTCCTCCAAGCCCGGAACTTAGATATAAAACCCCAGAGATGTCTTTATTTTCAGCTATTTTTAGATATAATCTTCCAGCATTTAAAAGAGTAAGGTATGTTCCATGAACAATACCCTGGGGACCTATATACATCCAGCCCCCAGCTGTCATTTGTCCATAGTTTGATACTCCCATTGCTGCAGCTGTATGAAAACTTTCAAGATTGTCGTATAACCCAACTAACATTCCATTTGTTGAAATAACTCTTGGTGCGTCAGGAGTTGTAGGGAATAGGCCTAAGGGATGGCCTGAATAAATAATAAGCGTTTGGTCATTTCTCATATTTTCAAGATATAGTTTTATCAGGTTGTACTGCATCCAGTTTTGCATAACCTGTCCGGATTCCCCATAAGTGACAAGTTCATATGGATAAAGCGCAACTTCAAAATCGAGATTATTGTCGATCATGACT